>JAOAAM010000778.1 GCA_026418875.1 Gemmataceae bacterium
CCGCCCGCTTCGCCACGATCTGCCAAGAAGTGCCCATGACGGCACCCCCCGCCGAAAAACTCCGCGATCCGTCGCCGAGATTCTAGAGGAGGGAGTTGCCCGGGGCTACACTACACCGTTTCGCTTGCCACCAATGGATGCAACGTGTCACGCAATTGCAGTCGAGCCCGGTACAGCAGGCTCTTCGCCGCCTTCGGTGTCATATCCAACTCGTCCGCAATCTCGGAGTAACTTCGATCGCGGAATTGCAATTCCAAAGCCGCGCGTTGACGTTCCGCCAAGAGACTGATGGCTCGACGTACTGCCCGGGCCGCCTCCTCTCGTTCCAACGGGGCGATCGGCGACTCACCACGGTGAGTTACAAATCGCTCTTCGACCGAAGAGTCATCTCGCCGGGCGCTGACTTGACTCAACGAAACGGCAGGTCGCCTCTTCTTCGTCCGGATGGCATTTCTCGCCACGTTTCGGGCGATGTGGAACAACCAGGTGGAGAAACTCGCCTTGGGCGTGTAGCGACGACGATTGCGGTAAACTCGCAGGAAAACATCTTGAGCCAAGTCTTCGGCTTCTTGGCGATCTCCCAACTGGCGGATGAACTGTCCGAAGACGCGGGGCCAATAATTTCGGAGCAACTCCCCGAACGCTCCTGGCTCATCTCGCTGAACGCGGAGCATCAGTTGGACGTCTGGCTCACTGTCCCAAGTTCCGGCTCGACGTTTGCCACGCGGTGAAATCATACGCCGTTGTCCGTTTTCGGTTTCGTCGGGATGAAAACGCGAAACGTGCTCCCCTGGCCAACCTCGCTCTCGACTTCGATTCTGCCGTTCAGCAACTCGACACAACCGCGAACAATGGACAAGCCCAAACCGGCATGCGTCCCCGCGGAGTTCCGTGACGGGTCTGCACGGAAGAATCGTTCGAAAATTCGTTCACGGAATTCGGGCGGAATGCCGACGCCGGTATCTCGAACTTGAATGAGCAGTCCGCGGTCGTCGGTTTTCACGAATAAGTCAATCAACCCATGCGGGCGGTTGTATTCAACGGCGTTGTGCAAGAGATTGGCGATGATCTCCCGCAACTTGTCCGGGTCCGAGTGTACCTTGACCGGTGTCTCTTTACGTACTTGCAAATCCAACCCGTGGGCCCGCGCGAGGGGTCGGATGACGGCAGTGCATTGGTCCGCAAGTTCGCCCAAGTCGACTGGCTCCCGACGAACCACATCGGCACGCGAGTCAAGCCGCGTCAGGGTCAGGAGTCTCTCGACCAATTGCGTTAATTGACGGCAAATGTCGCGGCAGTCGCTCGGTGTCTCTCGATACTCCTCCGCCGATCGGGACTTTCTCAGGGCAACCTCGATGGTGGTCAACAGGCCAGCCAATGGTGTGCGGAGTTCATGGGAAATGTCTGCCGTCGCCTGCTTCTCGCGCTCAAATGCCCGTTGCAGCATCGCCAAGGTGTTTGTCAGCCGCTCAACGATGGGGACTAATTCACGCGGCGGTCGAGGGCCACGGTAATGCAAGCGGAAATCCGCCTCCGAAATTCGGCTCACTGCCTCGGTCAGCCGACGCAACGGCGACAGGCCCAGGCTGATCAAGCCGAACGCTCCAATTCCCGCCAGAATGAACGTCAATGTCGAAATCCAGAATAGCCGTTGACTCAACCGGGCGAGACTGGCGCGATTCTCCAAGTCTGCCTCTTCAAGCTGCTTTTTCAGTTCGGCATCCAAATCGATCAAGGCTCGATCCAACTCGCTCCGATCCACCGCGGACTGGATGAAGAATGGGGTGGCCTCGTTGATCCGTGGCGAAGGTGGCGCCGATCGCTCGGGTCGATCCCGCCGTGTATTGTCGAAGGGACGCGCGGGGATTCGGAACTCCGGCGGTTGAAACCGGACTCGCACGACCGGCACTTTGAGTAATACCCGACGGAGTTTCAACCCGAACAGTTCGATGTCCTCAAACTTCCAATCGAACATCTGCATCCGCTCAAACTGCTCTCGTTCCGAGGGGAGCGAGCGATCACCCAGAGCGCGGGATCGCCAGGCCCTGCCGCGCCGCAGTTCGATTTGCGAGTAGAAACTCTCGCCCAGGATTTGCAAGTTCTCGTCGATCTGAACCTCGGTGGCGACGGACATTCCGAGGAAGGCGGCCAAAGCGTCGTCGGTTTGCTCGGCGACCCACAACGGGCTGACGATGTGGCCGTGCGGCGTCACCGTCGCCGTCAACAAACCCAGAGAGACAAAGCGGAGCGGATAGGCCCGACTGACCACGACATGGGACTGTGCCATGTTCGCCAAAGCTCGCGCGTGGAAGAGCAGCCTTTCGTCGAACTTCTCGATCTGCTCACGCTTGCGATCTTCGTACTGCGTGCAGAGTAGTTCACGATAGGTCGATTGTTTCTGCTCCAAGGCGTTCGATGTCGTCTCCAGCACCAACAGCCCGACGACACCCAACGCGGCGGCAAGCAACAGCAGCGAGTAGATCACCATCGAGAGGCGAATCGACTTCATGACTCGCCCTCCGGCGGCTCTTTAGGGGCGGTTTCCTCTCCGCGGAGCATGTAACCCTCGCCCCACCGGGTCAGGATCAGCGCCGGGCTGAACCCTTTGTCGATTTTGTTTCGTAAGTAGCGGATGTAGACATCGACGACGTTCGAGGTGTTCTCGTCGTTCTCGTCGTACAGATGCTCCCAAATCATGGTCCGCGTCACGACGCGGCCCCGGTGAAATGCGAGGAACTCCAAAAGGCTGTATTCACGCGGCGTAAGATGAATTTCACGCCCTGCCCGGCGAACCGTGTGCGACGCGGTATCAATCTCCAAGTCGTAAACCTTGATGATCGGTGACTTGACCTGGTGGCTCCTCCGTACCAGGGCCCGCAATCGCGCGAGAAGCTCCTCTAGCTCGAAAGGTTTCGTGAGGTAGTCGTCCGCACCGAGGTCCAACCCTTTCACTTTGTCATCCAGTGTTCCGCGCGCCGTCAGGACCAAGACGTGGGTGGCAATGCCCTTCGCTCGCCAGCGTTGCAATAAGCTCAGACCATCGACCTTGGGCAACATCAAGTCGAGAACGATCACGTCGTAATCGGTGCTCTCCGCCTTGAAGGAGGCCTCGTCCCCGTCGAAAGCGACATCGACGGCGTACCCCTCCTCCTCGAGGCCCTGCTTCAACGACCTGGAGAGTGCTCGATTATCCTCGACCAACAAGACCCGCACGGCGGCCTCCGACGCGGAAAACTGGGTTCAATACAGCACGATCAGGCCGGAGAGACAACCCGAGGCGACGTTCGGTAAGAACGAATTCTGATTTTCGATCTTAAGCCCTTGACATGAAAGCCCCATGAGAAAATTCGACCTTCAGGGAAACGCCGACGGCGGGGCTTGGTCAGCTGTGTTTTTCAAGCGCAGTGACTTCCTCGATCGGTGGTTGGAAAGGGAGCCGTCGCTAATAATGCGTAAGGAGGGAAGCGGAGCGGTCGGCGGTCAGGCGGGCATCGGTGCTCCCCGCCGAAGCATCCGTCGGTGCTCCAATCCATTCATCACGCATTGAGGTGTCGGTCATGTCAACGGCAGCCACGCCGGGCACGTTGTATCAGTCGCCGTTCCGTCGTCACCGGACCAGGGTGGTCGTGGTCGGCGGTGTGCCGATTGGCGGCGACCACCCCATCGTCGTCCAGTCCATGACCACGCCGGACACGTGCCGAGTGGACGAAGTCGTCGAGCAGATCCACCGATTGGAGGAGGCGGGCTGCGAAATGGTCCGGGTGACCGTGCCGAAGCCCGAAGATGCGGCAGCGTTGACCGAAATTAAACGTCGGATTCGGATCCCGCTCATCTGCGACATTCATTTTGACTATCGGATGGCATTAGCGGCATTGGACCATCCGATCGACAAGATCCGCATCAACCCGGGAAATATCAACGGCATCGACCGGTTTCGCCAAGTGGTGCGAAAATGCAAGGACCGTGGGATCCCTATGAGAATCGGGGTGAACGCCGGCAGCCTGGAGCGGGAATTCGCGATGAAGTACGGCTATCCGTGCCCGCCTGCCATGGTGGATTCCGCGATTCGCTACATCGAGATTGCGGAAAGTGAGGGGTTCCACGACATCATCGTGTCGCTCAAATCAAGCGATGTCCAAACGGTGGTTGAAGCGTACCGTCTATACGCGAAACAGTGTGATTATCCGACGCACATCGGCGTGACCGAGGCCGGCAAGCCACCGTATGCCGTGATCAAGTCCGCTTGCGGTCTGGCACCGCTCCTGCTCGACGGAATTGGGGACACCATCCGAATCAGCCTGTTGGGCGACCCAGTCCCCGAGATTCAGGCCGCCTACGACATCTTGCAGGCGACCGGACGGCGTGTGCGAAAGCCGGAACTCATCGCTTGCCCGACTTGCGGTCGCTTGGCGATCGACCTGGAGAAAATCATTGCAGAACTGGAGAAGCGGCTCGAGGGGCGGAAAACACCGGTCAAAATCAGCGTCCTGGGCTGTGTGGTAAATGGACCAGGCGAGGCCCGCGAAGCGGACATAGGCATCGCCGCTGGGGATGGGAAGGGGATGATCTACCGAAATGGCGAAATCGTTCGCCGGGTGCTGGAACATGAAATGGTCGACGCGCTCATGGAAGAAATCGAGAAGTGGGAGCGAGAGCACCCCGATCGTATGCCCGGGGCGCGGTCCTCGGGGAAGCAGCGATTGCCACTCGTTTGATCGCCGCATTGCTTAGCGGTCCAATCAATTGGCCCAGGACTTGTTGCCGGATGGCCCCGGACCGAGCATAATGCGCAGCGCGGTCCGCGGACGCCGTTTGTCAGGCACTGGGCATCCATCATGGCCATCGCCGTCTCCTGTCCTCATTGTGGCAAGAACTACAGCTTAAAGGACCACCTTCAGGGTAAGCGGGTTGCCTGCACCAATCCGGAGTGCAAAAAAGTGTTTCTGGTGCAGGCTCGGCCGCCGGCGAATGGAGCGGTGCCGCAGAAGAGCGTCGAGGAGCTTGCATTGGCTGCCTTGGCCGACGACGAGAAGCCGAAAGAAACTGTTGCCCCGGTGTCGCAGAAGATCCGCGTCGTCTGCCAATATTGCGATCATTCGAACGAATTCGATGCGGCGATGGCGGGCAAAAACGCCCCCTGTCAGAACGACGAGTGCCGAAAAATCATTCGCATTCCGCTACCAAAAAAAGAGGATCCCAAGGACTGGCGGACGGTACAAAGGCGACCGTCGGCGGCCAAGGTGGACTCCGCTGGATTCGAGGGTGCTTGGGGCAACGTCGAGACAACAGCGGTAAGTCGGGAAGCGATCCTCGAGGCAAAAGCCAACGTCGTCGAAGAACGGGAACCGAGAAGTTGGCGTCAGATTCTCTCTCTCTCTGCGCTGGTCCTCAGCATTTTGACTTTGCTCATCGTTGGCGGATTGTGGACTTGGAAGCGGCGGAGTCAAGGCCGGCAAGATCGAGCCATGGAACTGGCTCTCGAGCTAGTGAAGGGGGAAAAGGACAAGCCCTCCGCGGTGAAGAAGAACCAGGCCGGCCTGGTGCGCATGTTAGCGGGAATGTACGAAGCACGGAGGGGAAATGCGGTTGCCGCGAAGCTTCTGTACAGCGAAGCCCGGCGTGACCTCGATCAGGGGAGTGGG
>JAOAAM010000782.1 GCA_026418875.1 Gemmataceae bacterium
GCGCCCGCTTCCGATCCGCCCGATTGCCATGGTCGCGGAAAAGTTTCACCGTCCCGTCCGAAGCGGCTAAGACCTGGTCCGGCTCGATCCACGTCACGGCTCGCCCGAGGAACGGGAACGTATGTGGGTTGCCGTGGGTCATCCCCATGCCCCCCCCAATCAGGACATTGTAGCCGAGGATGCGTCCGGCCTCGTGGACGGCCAGGAAGCCCAAGTCTTGGGCATAGATGTCCACGCAATTGTCGTCGGGGATTGCCAAGCCGATTTTGAACTTCCGGGGCAAATAGACTTTGCCGTAAATCGGCTCCTCGGTCTCGGTCAAGGAATCCGCCGACCCCGAGTTTCGCTTCTCCGCCGCGGGCTTGCCGTTGAGCCAAATCTCATGGTAGGCCCGAGTCCGGGGGGCGAGGTGGGCGGCGATGATTTGCGCTTGCCGATGGAGTTCCTGCCGGACCGGGTCGAAAGCGGCGGGGCAGGCCATGACGTTCCGATTGACGTCGCCGCAGGCCCCTAGCGTCGTCAGCAGGCAGTCGTTGATGCCGCGGATCGTCGCATGCAGGTCTCGCTTCAGCACGCCGTGCAGTTGGATGCCCTGCCTTGAAGTCAGTCGCAGGGTGCCGTTAGCGTATCGGCCCGCAAGTTCGTCCACGGCAAGGTACTGCTCGGCGGTCAAACGGCCGGCCGGGATTTTGCACCGCACCATGAACATGTAGAACTTCCCCAGCCCATCCTTCCGTCGAGTCTTGCGGGCATCGCGGTCCTCCTGCTGGTAGGTGCCGTGGAATTTGATCAGGCTCTTGTTCGCATCGCTGAAGTGATCGACATCGGCAGACAACTCTTCCGCGATGCTGCCACGCAGTTGACGGCTTTCCTCTTTATGGATCTCGACGGCGGATCGCTTCGTCGGCTCGGCGGCGTCGCTCATGGGAAAATTCACCACACAAATCAACAAAGTAAAATAAAAAGAGGCAAACCCATTGTAGCGATTTCCCGAGGCGAATGCATCCCGGAGTGCAAGTCGAATTGGAAAGACCGACGCGACAGTCAGTTGTGTCGAGAGATGCTCCGAGTCCGGTGGCGGCGGCCTGCCGGTCGGGCGATGCGGAGCGGTCATTCCTGCGGCGAAGCCACGGACAACCGACTTGAACCGTCCTCGACGTGAACTCCGACGCAGCTTCCATCCGAATTTCATGGATGCCCCCGCAAGACGGGCCGCCGTCCGACACTGGCGACATCCGACTCGAAGGACGACACCGTGCTTCAGACCAGCAAGCCGTTGCACTTGGGGTTTTTGACGGTTGTGCAGGAGGCGAGCGGATTCTTGGGTGGTTATCTGGTCACGAACAGCTGGGGCCGACCGCTGGAGTTTCGCTTGACGACGGCGGTGCAACCCAATCGCGTCCAGCAGATTCTTTACGGGCCAACGCTCACCGGCTTCTTGCACGGCGAATTGATTGGCAAGACGTTGGTGGAAAAGTCGAATGCCCCGGTCGCGATGATCGTGACGGATCGACCGACCGTGCTGGAACTGCGTCGAGCCGTGTCCGTTCCGGTGGTTTGCATCCCGTCCGACGAAGGCGATGCGGACCCGGGACGACGGACATTTCGTGCCGCCAGCGCATCGGCTCCATCTTGGGTCATTCATCCACGGCACCCGGAGGACGAGACCGCGCTGCGAGAGATCCTGGCTCAACTCGACGATGCCTTCGACCTGCTGGAGCCATTCGGGCGCATCCGCGAGGCCATCGCCGAGGCCCGCAAACAAGGGGTCACCACACGTGGCTGAAGACTTCGTGGACATTGCCGTCGATCTCGACATCGCCATCGGGTCGGAAACAACCACGGACTTGCAGCGAGGCTGGCCCATCCAGGTGCGTGAGGCCCGCCTGCTTACTGAGCCGCCTTGGGTGCGATCTTGGGGGCGTCTGACGTGGGAGATCACGACGGAAAGCTGGCGCTTTCCCTCGGCCGATCTCGCTGCCCCCCCCGATGTGAGCGACCGCCCGCCGGAGGCGACTCCTCCGCCCGCCGGCCCCCCCCGACCCGCGGCCACTAACCCGGGGCGACGCCGCACCCGGCCGATGCCTTCCCCCGACACGGTGCTGCTGAAAGACCGCCTCCTCTACCTGCTGCAACCGCCTCTGGAGAATTTGTTCGCCGGTCGGCAGGTCCGCGTGCCCTTCCGACCATTCCCCTATCAATTGCAGGGAATCGCCTTTCTGATGCCCCGACATGCGGCTTTGCTCGCCGACGAAATGGGGCTGGGCAAAACAGTGCAAACGATCCTGTCGCTGCGGCTTTTGTTCCAAGCGGGACTGATCCAAAAAGCGCTGATCATCTGCCCCAAACCGCTGGTGACGAACTGGTATCGGGAAATCCAATCGTGGGCCGCCGACTTGCCTTGCGAAGTGATCTCCGGCGATGGCGAGGCCCGGCGTCGCGGTTGGCTCGTCTCCAACTGCCCCTTGAAACTCGTCAATTACGAAGTCGTCACCCGCGATGCCAACCTGCTCGACGACGACGCTGTTCGATTCGACATCGTCGTCCTGGACGAGGCTCAACGGATTAAGAACAAAGAGTCGAAAACGGCCCAAGTAGTACGCTCCATCCGCCGTCGTCGCAGCTGGGCCTTGACCGGCACCCCCATCGAAAACTCGCCCGAAGATCTGATCAACATCTTCGCGTTCATTGACCCGGAGCGAATTCCCCCGGAGACTCCCGCCAAGTCGCTTCCCCGTTACACCCACGATGTCATCCTCCGCCGGACCAAGGAAGACGTGCTGGACGACATGCCGCCCAAAATCGTCCGCGATGCCCTCGTCGAACTCACGCAAGCACAACGCGAGAGCTACGAAATGGCGGAGAAAGAGGGGGTCGTCCGCTTGAACGCCTTGGGCGACACGATTACGGTGCAGCATGTTTTCGAACTCGTCATGCGATTGAAGCAGATTTGCAACTTTGACCCCGCGACCGGCGAAAGTGCCAAGCTCGAACGTCTGGTGGCCGACCTCGAGGAAATCGTCGCCAGCGGACGGAAAGCGATCGTCTTCTCGCAGTGGATTCAACCGCTGGAGCGGCTGGCCCGTGAGTTGGCTCCGTTTGGCGTCGTCGAATTTCACGGCAAGGTGCCGTCGTGTCAACGCCCTGCGGTTCTCGACCGCTTCAAGAACGACCCGAGGGTCCATGTGATTTTGATGAGCTACGGCACGGGCAGCGTCGGCTTGAACCTCCAATTCGCCAATTATGTCTTCCTCTTCGATCGCTGGTGGAATCCCGCGGTTGAAGATCAAGCGATCAATCGTGCCCATCGCATCGGCCAGCGTGATCCCGTGATCGTGACTCGCTTCGTCACCCAAGGGACCATTGAAAATCGCATCGCCGAAGTGTTGGATGCGAAGCGACGCTTGTTCGATGAAGTCTTGGCACAAAATGGTCCGCCTCCGCGATTGGGGTTGGACGAGGAGGAGATTTTCGGATTGTTCGACATCCAGCACCGGCCTCGTCGCGCGGCTTGAGACGACGGGAACGCCTCGGGTGTCAGCGGAGCGGCGGCAAGATCTGCGTTGCCTCTTCGCTGAGGATGGGTTGGGGCAGGGCGGGTGACTGGACGACGACCCTAACCCGGGCATCGCCGCCCTCGATAGCC
>JAOAAM010000216.1 GCA_026418875.1 Gemmataceae bacterium
GCGGTAGAGCATCAGGATGAGCGCCAAGGCCAAGGCCGCCTCCGCGGCCGCCACCATGATGATGAACATGACAAAGACTTGCCCGCTCAGCTCGCCGTGCCGGCGGGAGAATGCCACGAAGTTCAACGCCACCCCCTGAAGCATCAACTCCGCGCTTAAGAACATCAGGATCAAGTTGCGCCGCACCAGGAAGCCCAACGCCCCCAGGCAGAACAACGCGGCACCGACGAACAGGTAATGCCCCGTGCTCATGACACTCGCCTCCGCGATCCCTGTCCCGTAATGGCGATGGCTCCCACCGTGGCGATCAACAGCAGCGTGCCGCCCACCTCCACCGCTAGAAGATAACGAGAATAAAGCAGTGTCCCGATGCCGGCGACGTTGGCGGCAGGAAGCGGTTTCGGTTGAGCGGCGGACTCGATCCGCCGACCCACCTCGGCCAACTCCCGCAAGCGGGCCCGCAGCAATTCAGCGTCGGGCTGGTTCGGGTTCAGTTCCTCTTCCACATTCACGATGGCGACATCCATCGCCGCAGCCTCCGGCCGGCCGCGCCATTGCTGCTCCAGTGTCTGCCACCGCTGGACAAACTCCCGTTTGTCACCCAATTCACGGAGCATGCCGTTGCTGTCCGGTTGGGCAGCGGCCTGCTCGGTTTGCTGCACCAGATCGCGCAGCGGCTGCACGTCCGGGTTGCCCCGCTCGATCACCCACAGTAGCAGTCCGAGGAGGACGAACCCGGCCACCGTTGCCAGAAACGGTTCACGGCTTCGGTCGTCGGCATCGGAGAAGCCTTGTGGTTGAGCCAGCATCAGCACGAACAGGAAGGTGACGATAATCGCCCCGGCGTAAACGATCAAAGTCGCCGCCATCAAAAAAGGTGCACCCAGCAGCAGGAACAGCCCGCACACGTTGCTGATGACCAGGGCGAAACTGATGGCCGCGCGTGCCGGCTTCCGCTGAGTCAGCATGATCGCCGCCCCGAGGATCGCCAACGCGGAGAAGATGTAGAAGAGCACTTGTTCCGGCCACGGGGCGGTCTCGCTTCGGCTCAGCAAGGCCAAGGCGGCAATCAAGGCCGCGATCCCCACAATCGATCCCAAGAACACGGGGCGATGTTGCGGGCGAGGCAACAGGACATAGAGGCTGACCGCGGCGATCAAGAGCGGGATGAGGATGTGCCACGGATAGGTCAGATCGCTGGTTTGTGCCATCAGGTGCAGCATGCGATTCCTCGGCGGCGGTTGGTCCGGGCGCGGCGTTTACGATGCCTTGGGCGTTTCGCGGGGCGGCTCGGAGGCGACACTCAACCGACCCGCGCTCGTTCGCACCGGATCCTTGGGCGAATTCTTGGTCTGGTCGTAAACGCTCAACAGTTTTTCCTTGTCGAAGATCATTTCCTCTCGGCTCAGGCCGGTCAGGTCGTACAGCGAGGTCAATTCGATGGCATCGACGGGGCACGCCTCTTCGCACATGCCGCAGTAAATGCAGCGGAGTTCGTCGATGACGAAGGTCTCGGGATATTTTTCACGATCCGGCCAGGGGGAGGGGGCGGCGACGATGTCGATGCAATGGGCGGGGCAAGCCGTGGCACACATGTAGCAGGCGACACACTTGACCCGGCCTTGTTCGTCGCGGTTGAGCCGATGCACCCCGCGGTAATTGGGCGGCAGGTCCGGCTCCTGTTCCGGGTATTGCTGTGTCACCGGCTTCTGGAACATGTGCCGGGCCGTCGTCATCAACCCCGTCACCACAGCCGGCACATACAAGTAATCGAACAAGCCGAGTTTCGGCGGCTCGACCCACTTCACGTCTTTTTCGGCAATAGGCATGGCAGGTTGGTCCTCGATGCGGCGATCGTTCGATCGGGTTCCCCCCCGACTCAGACCCGTGTTGGCAGGCCGTGGATGTTGCCCGTGCGGCGGATCACCGGCGGCGTGGTTTGTCGGGCGGCAAATGCCGTCGCCCCGACGAACAGTGCGACCGATGCGGCCGTGAGCGCCCAAAGCGGGGCTTCATACTCGCGGAGCACCATGACCACGACCAGGTTCACCGTCGCCAAAGGGATCAATAACTTCCAGGCGATTCCCATCAGTTGATCGAAGCGGAATCGCGGCAAGGTCCAGCGAACCCAGACGTAGAAAAAGAGGAAGAAGGCGGTTTTTCCCAAGATCGAGACTAGCTTGAGGGCGGTGTGATACCACTCGTTGCCATCGGTGAGGCCGAAAGGCAGATGCCAGCCGCCGCAGAACAACACGGCGAACAACAGGCTCGTCGTGATCATGTGAGTGTATTCACCGAGGAAAAACAACCCAAACTTGATACTGCTGTACTCGGTGTGGTAACCGCCGACGAGTTCTTGTTCGCATTCGGGAAGGTCGAAGGGCAGTCGGTTGCACTCGGCGAAGGCTGCGGTGACGAACATGAGGAATGCGAGCGGATGGTACAAGGCATTCCAGCCATGCTGCACCTGCCAGTCGATGATGCGTTCAAGATTCAGCGACCCGGCGTAGAGAATGACTCCGAGCACCGACAGTCCAAGGGGGATTTCATAGCTGATGACCTGAGCGCTCGATCGAAGCGAGCCGAGCAAGCTGTACTTGTTATTGCTCGACCAACCGCCGAGGATCACGCCATAGACCGCCATGCTGCCTGTGGAGAACGTCCACAGAATGCCGATGTCGATGTTCGGGGCGATGACGAATTGATACCGTTCGGGTTGACTTGGATCGGTGGGGCCGAACGGGACCACCGCCAGTGCGACCAAAGCGGTGAAAGCGGCAACCCCAGGGGCGAGGATGTAGAAAACTTTGTCCACATGGCTGGGGATGATGTCCTCTTTGAGGAACATCTTGGCACCGTCCACGATGGGTTGCAGCAACCCCCAGGGACCGACGCGGTTGGGGCCAAGACGGTCCTGCATCCAAGCCGAAACCTTACGCTCGACCAGGATCATGTACGCCACGACGTGCAGCACGACGAAGAGCACGACGGCGATGGTGATGGCGGTGGTCCAAAAATGGAACGGCGTCATGCGACCGGCTCCGGCACTTGACCCAAGCGAATACCCAAGGGGTCCATCCCTGCCGCCAACGGGGCGAAGAAGGGGATCGTCGCGGCGAGTTCTCGACGCACCGAGGCCGCCTGGAACAGACCCGTTACCCCCATCAGATCGAGGTAGACCTGGCCCTCCGCTCGTGCTTCCTGAGGCGGATTGGTGGCCCGGCGGATGCCCTGTGCCAACCCCGCGTGATTGACGAATGTGCCCTCTTTCTCCGAGAATCCGCAACTCGGGAGGACATACTGTGCTGCTTGCGTCAGCACCCCGGCAAACAGGTCCTGCACGATGAGCAAGCCCGCTTGCGCGACGGCCCGGGCTGATTCTTCGTCCCAGCCCGTGCGATCCGGCGAAGCGCCGATGGTCACCCAAGCAACGTTCACCTGCCCCGCGGTGAAGCGATCGCGGACTCGGTCGAACGGGATCACTTCGCCTTGGAAGTGCCGCAGCACCTCTTCGACTCCCCGGCGATTCGGGCATTTCTCGGCTCGAATCGTGAAACGTACCGGCTGCATGGGCCTGCCCCGGCGGTCTTTGGGGTATGTGTCGTCCTCGCCGCGGATCGGAACCGGGCCAAGGGCAAGGGTCGCCGTCGGTGCCAAGCCCTTGATATAGCGGGCCAGAAGGAAGGCCTCCTCGCAGGTCAGCCAAGGAGACAGGATGGCGACGACTTGATCGGGGGACCGGCCCGCGCGATCGGCGAGGTCGCGGCGAAGCGCCGGGATGATCTCCCGCCACGTCTTCGGCCCAAGCTGGCCCCGCGGACCGGCCAGCGGACGCATCAGCCGCTCTTTCGAGTTCAAGTAGCGATAGCCCAGGCGCCCCTCGTCGCACATGAACCACCCCTGCGCCCGAGGATTTTCCCGCGGCCGCAGGCGATAAACGATGTCCTTATTCGTGTCCAAGTGAATGCTGCAACCGGTGCTGCAATCCGGGCACACGCTGTCGGTGCTCTTCAAATACCAGACCCGTTGCTTGTACAGGAAGTCTTTGCTGCCCAGCGCGCCGACCGGGCATAGGTCCACCACGTTCAGCGATAACTTGTTCTCGAGCGGCTCACCGGGGAAAATGTCGATCTCCGCGTGCTCGCCCCGTTGCAGCACGGTCAATTCGCCCTGACCCGAGTATTCCCGAGTGAATCGGACGCACCGGGTGCACATGATGCAGCGATCGGTGAACAGGGTGATTTTCGAGCTGATGTACGGCTTGTTGGGCGGTGTGTTTTTCTCGTCAATCATCCGGCTGGTCGATCGGCCGTACTGATAGCTGAAATCTTGCAGCTTGCACTCCCCCGCCTTGTCACATACCGGACAATCCAGCGGGTGGTTCAGGAGCAAGCCCTCCAATGTGTCGGCTTGAGCTTTCTTGGCGCGCTGGCCCGGCGTGCCGTAGTTCGCCGGATAATTCAGCGGCGTCGGGATCGGCTCGTTCGGCTGGTGCTGGCCGTACTCCCCGGTCACGATCACCATGTTGTGTTTCACGGGGGTCTGGCAACCGGGAACAACCTTGGGTTGCATCTGCACCGTGCCATCGTCCTTCAATTCGCCGACTTCGACCAGGCACATGCGGCACGAGGCGACCACCGTCAGGGCCGGGTGCCAGCAGTAATGCGGGATAAACACGCCGGCACGCTGCGCTGCCTCGATGGCGTTCAGCCGTGCTTCCCCGATCTCCACCGGCTTATCATTCACATAGACCGTTGCCATGACATTTCCCGATGCCCGTCGTTCGTTCGTCGTCATCCCGTGTGTTGCACGTGTTCGCTGGCGGTCGCCGCTAAGACGCCCGCGCTTCGCACTCACCGCCGGACCAAACGTTGGAACTCCTCGGCGGTGACCTGCCTTGGTCCAGACTGGTCGATGATCCAGCCGCCCTTCTCCGGGGCGTCTTTCTCATAAGCCCAGACTCCCTCTCGTTGCCGAATACCGGTGAGGATGATCCGCCCGTCTTGCAGGAGCTTGGCGAGTTGCGGATTTTCTTTCGCCACTGCCTCGCGGATCACATCGGCATTGGGCAAGCGGCCCTCGACGGCGGAGGCGGCGTCCATGAACAGGTGCAAATCTTTCATCTCCACGGCGGTGACCATCTGCTCCGCCTTGTCCTTGATCTGGGAGACGAGTCCGCCGGCACGTTGGGTCGGTTCAGTTGGCTTCAACTTGGGGGCGTCGCAGCCGATGGCACTCGCAACCCACAACGTTGTCAGCCAACACCCGTGTCGCATCGCCGATCGTCGGAGCATGAACCGACCTCCTCTTGCAGTGTCAATGACCGACGGCAGCCAACGGCAGGGGGACGGCTTTGGCCCCGCTGCGGATGTACGATTCGAACTCCGCTCGGAACTTGCGGATGGCGGTCTTTACCGGCCAACCCGCCCCGTCGGCCAGGCCGCAAATCGTCGTGCCGGGCATGATCCCGATGCGGTCGCCGACCTCTTCGAGGATGTCCAAGTCTTCCCTCCGGCCCAAGCCACGGCGGATGCGGGCGACGATCTTGAGCATCCAGCCGGTTCCCTCGCGGCAGGGAGTGCATTGCCCGCACGACTCGTGCTCGAAGAAGCGGCAGACGTTGTACAGTACGTCCACCATGCTGGTCTGATCGTCGATCACGGTCACAGCGGCCGTGCCGAGTCCCAAGCAACCAACACGGCCTGGGCCGGCGAAATCCAACGGCGTGTCCAATTCCTCCGCGGTCATGAAGCCCATGCTCAGTCCGCCGGGAATCACGGCCTTGACCGAGCGTCCTTTCCACACGCCGCCGCCATGCTTGTCGATCAGTTCCCGCACGGTGACGCCCAGAGGCAATTCGACCACGCCGGGTTTGTTCACATGCCCGCTGATGCAGTACAGCTTCGGGCCATAACTGCCCGGATCACGGGGATTCTTCGGGTCGGCCGGGACGCCGATCGACTTGAACCATTCCGCCCCGCGATCCACGATGTGGGTGACGCAGGCGACCGTTTCGATATTGTTCACGATCGTCGGTTTGCGGAACGCGCCCTCGACGGCGGGGAAGGGCGGCTTGATCCGCGGCCAGGCTCGTTTGCCCTCGAGACTTTCGATCAGCCCGGTCTCCTCGCCGCAGATATACGCTCCCGCCCCGCGGTGGATGAAGACGTCGAGATTGAAGCCAGGTTTACCGAGAATATTCTGCCCCAACAGCCCGGCGTTGTACGCTTCGTCGATGGCTTTTTGCATGGCCCGTGTCGCGGGGCCGTACTCGTAGCGAATATACAAGTACGCCACGGTGGCTTTCACCGCGTAGCTCGACAGGATGATCCCTTCCAAAACCTGATGCGGATCTTCCTCCATCAAGATGCGGTTGTTGAAGGTGCACGGTTCGCTTTCGTCGGCGTTGATGCACATGTAAATCGGGCCGGGGTGACCTTTCGGCAAGAAAGTCCACTTCAAGCCGGTGGGGAAGCCAGCACCGCCCCGCCCCCGCAAGCCGGACGCCTTGACCACTTCGACGACCTGCTCCGGGGTCATCTCCGCGACGGCTTTCTGCAAGGCACGGTAGCCGCCGTCGGACCGATATGCGTCCAACGCCGGACTTGCCTTCTTCAAGATGCGCCGCAACAGGACTGGTTCAAATTCCGCCATTCCGTCTCCCCACTCGTGTCTTCTGCCTGACTCCCCGCCGAGCGTAGGGTACTCGGGGCACCCGCTCAACGCTGACGCAGTTCGTCGATCAGGGCGTCCACTTGTTCCGGTTCAACCGGCCCCCGGCCGGCATCGTCGATCAACACCGCCGGCGCACCTTCACACACGCCGATGCATTCGGCGAATTCCACCGTGATTTTGCCGTCGGCGCTGGTCTGTCCGGGGCGAACGTTCAGCCGCTCGCAGACGCGATTCAGCACTTCATCCCCGCCGCGCAACTGACAAGCCAACCCGCGGCAGACCCATAACCGCGTTCGGCCGAGCTTGTTGTTCTCGACCCGGAAGAAGCCGTAGAAGGTCATGGTGTCGTGCACCTCGGCCGGGCTCAGGTCGGCAAGCCCCGCGTAGATCTCGACGAGGTTCTTCGCCTCGGGCCGGCCCTC
>JAOAAM010000053.1 GCA_026418875.1 Gemmataceae bacterium
ACGTTGACCGCGACGAGTGCCCACAACCAGTGGTTTTGCGCTGCGGTCAGGTCCGGGATGCTGGCCAACGTTCCGACCACGATTTTCGCCTCATCGGGGCCACGCGGGATTGCCTCAAGGCCTCAGCGGGATTGCCTGAAGGCATAGTGGGAGACAATCTAGGAAGGGTCAGGAATCGTGACAAGATTTTCCGCCATCCCTCAACAAGCAGGTGGACCTAGCGTTTGGTTGCGTCGCGTGGGACTCGGGAGAGGAGCTTCGATTTGAGCAGAGTGAATCGACGCTGGGGTCGCCGTCCTTTGGGAGTCGCTACACGACGTGGTGCGTCGGAGTGGCCCGGCAATCATCCCTTGCCTTGGGCTTTCCGCATCGTGTCGGAGAGAACGCTCACCCTCGGACCGCTGCAACGCGACCCCGAGCTGGCCCGAGTCGAGGCCGCCCTGTTCACCGCCGACGAACCTCTCTCGCCCCGCAAACTGGCTCGGGCCGTCGGGCTGCGCGATGTCTCGCAGGTGATCCGCCTGGTGCAAAGGCTCCGCGAGATGTACGACGCCGACGGCACGGCGTTCCAGGTGGAGGAGATCGCGGGCGGTTATCAACTCCGCTCCCGGCCGCAGTATCACCCTTGGCTGGCTCGATGGCGACGCATCCACACCGAGCCAAGGCTTTCCCCCGCGGCTCTGGAGACCCTCGCCATCATCGCCTACCGCCAACCGATCATGCGAGCCGACATCGAAGCCATCCGCGGTGTCCAATGCGGCGAAATCCTGCGACAATTGATGGAAAAGGGGTTGGTGCGCATCGTCGGCCGGGACGACTCCCTCGGTCGGCCCGTGTTGTATGGCACGACTCGGAAATTCTTGCAGACTTTTGGGCTGAACAGCCTCGCCGACTTGCCTGAGATCGAACAGCTTCGCCCCCCCAAAAAGGACGAGTGATGCGTTGGTTGACCTTGCTGATGTGCGGCGCGGTCGCTTGTGCCGCCAGTGCCGACTCCGTCATCCACGTCTCCCCGGACGGCGACGACCGCTGGTCCGGCCGACTCCCCCTCCCTCGGGCTGATCGCTCCGATGGCCCCAAGGCCACGCTGACCGCTGCCCGAGATGCCGCCCGATCGCTTCCCCGCTCCCCCGACCGTCCCGCTCGGATCATCCTCGCCAACGGCATTCACCGCGTCACCGAACCGCTGCTCCTCGACCCCCGAGACAGCCACACCATTTTCGAGGCAGCTGAAGGTGCGAGACCAGTCGTGAGCGGAGGCAAGCCCATCACCGACTGGCGGGTCGAACCTGACGGTACCTGGACGGCCACGCTTCCACCTTCCTGGCGCTTCGAGCAACTTTGGGTGAACGGTCGGCGAGCGGCCCGTGCCCGGCACCCCAACAAATTCTTCTCCTTCCTCAACGCCGTCCGGGAAGAGGCGACCGGCCCCGTCGTAAACCGCCGAGCATCCCGGGCGCGACAATTCCTGACGATCCCTGCGGAAGATGCCCAGTACCTGCAAGGATTGTCGGACGCGGAGATGAAAGCGGTCCAGATCATGGCTTT
>JAOAAM010000084.1 GCA_026418875.1 Gemmataceae bacterium
ATCGTGGAGGAGATCGCCCGAGGCGGCATGGGGCGTGTGTACGCTGGTCAGGAGCTGTGCCTGGGCCGGGAAGTAGCGATCAAGACGCTATTGCCGGGGGCGGATGCGGCGCGATTCGTGACCGAGGCGAGGATCACTGCCCGCTTGCCTCACCCGGGCATCCCGCCGGTGCATCACTTGGGACGGTTGGCCGATGGCACGCCGTGGTTGGCGATGAAACTCGGCCGTGGCCAACCGCTGGCGGCACTCTTGGCGAGTTGCCCGAGTCCGTCGGCACGGGTCGCTGATCTGCCCCGGCTTTTGCAAATCTTCGAACAAATCGCCCAAGCGGTCGGCTTCGCCCATGCGCGTGGCGTGATCCACCGTGACTTGAAGCCGCTGAATGTCATGGTGGGAGAATTCGGCGAGGTGCAGGTGATGGATTGGGGCCTGGCCAAGGAGTTACGCGGCAGCCACCCCGAGGGTCCCGTTCTCGACGGTTCGAACACGGGGGCAGCGGACTCCGAGGAGGGAGGGCCGGGCGGCACGCCTCCCCAAATTGATGCGGAACATCGCACGACCGCCGGCACCGTTCTTGGAACGCCAGGCTACATGGCACCGGAGCAGGCACGTGGCGAACCCGTCGATGCCCGGGCCGACGTCTTTGCTTTGGGAGCCATCCTCGCGACCATCCTGACGGGCAAGGCGGCGTTCGTCGAGACCGATGTTCCGGCGACCATCGCAAAAGCCGCCCGCGCGGACTTGAGGGATGTGTACGAGCGATTAGACAGCTGCGGGGCGGATGCAGGACTGATCGCCCTGTGCAAACGATGTCTGTCAGCGCGAGTCGAAGATCGAGCGGTGAGCGGTCAGGTCGTGGCGGCGGAGGTGGCGGCTTATCGAGCTTCGGTCGAGCAGCGGCTGCGTCGAGCGGAGATGGAGGCAGCACAGGCCGAAGTGCGGGCGGTGGAACAGTCGAGGCGACGACGGCAGTGGCGGTGGGCAGCGGCTGCCGTGATGCTGACCCTGAGCGCGGGCCTGGCCGGCAGTTTGTGGCAGATGCAGCGGGCGATTTTTGCGGAGGACACGGCCAAGCAAAACGAATCGTTGGCCCGGAAGAATGAGGAACAGGCAGAACGGAATGCGGCCGAGGCTCGGTCGGAGCGCGATGCCAAGGACCGGGCACTCGTGGCGGAAAGAGCGGCTAAGGAAGAGGCCGAACAGGCGAATCGCGAGCTGTGGGCCGGGCTGGATGCGATGACTTCCAACATCGTCGGCGACTCGCTCTCCTCGCAGAAGGACATCAGCAGCGAACAAAAGCAGTTTTTATCGGAGGTCCTGCCGCTGTACCGCCGGCTGGCTTCCAAGCGTGGCCGGGATGAAACCACGCGCCGAGGGGTTGCCGCGGCCGCAGCGCGGGTCGGGATGATTCAACACCGCTTGGGCCGGGCAGCCGAGGCCCGCGCCGCCTTCCAACAAGCCGGTGATGAGTACGCGGCTTTGGCCAGCGATTTCCCGGCCCACCCACAGCATCGTGCCGATTGGGCCAGAGCACTGCACAATTTCGGAGTGAATTTGCAAGCCCTCGGCCGTTACGAGGAGGCCGACACCGCTTACACCAAGGCCCGAGACTTGCGCCGGCAACTAGCCGATGCCTCGCCGGAACAATTCTCGTTCCGCGTGGAGTTGGCCAAAAGCTACCAGACTTTGGGCTTTTTTCGTCGCGTCACCGGCCGGCCGACCGAAGCCGAAAATGCCTACGCCGCCGCGCGTGATTTGCTTCGCCAACTGGCCGACGAGTTCCCAAAGTACCCCGACTTCCGCGCGGACTTGGCCCTGAGCCACCTCGGTTTGGGCAACGTCTACAGCAGCACCGGCCGGGGCAAAGAGGCCGAGGCCTCCTATAGCACCGCTTGCGATCTGCTCGACCGGTTGGCCGCTGAGTTTCCCCATCGCACTGAGTTCCGCGCTGACCTCGCGACCTGCCAGAACAACCGTGGGCTGCTCCTCACCGAACTAGGCCGTCTCCAAGAGGCTGAAGCTGCGTACCAGTCAGCCTTGTCGCTGCAAAATCACTTGGCAACCCAATTCCCGAATCGACTCGAGTTTCGCGCGGATTGGGCCAGAAGTCAGAACAACCTCGGTCAATTGCTGTTTTCAACCGGACGCGTCCAGGAGGCGAAGGCCGCTTTTACCGTCGCTTGCGATCTCCAACGGCAACTGGTCGCCGGATTCCCTCAACAGCCCGACCTGAGGAACGAATTGGCTGGGACACTCGTCAACCTGGCGTTGGTGCACGAACGCCAAGGGCATCTCGTCGCCGCGAAGGGCCTTTTGGAGGAGGGGCAGCCTCACCATGTGGCCGCTCTGAAAGCCAATCCCCGCCACCCAACCTATCGACGGTTTTACCGCAACCACCTAAATGTTCTGACCACGGTGCATGCCGGGCTGCTTCAACATGATGAGGCCATCCGCATCGCGGGACTTCGACGTGATCTCGGCTGGAACCCCGCCATCGATGCCTACGACGCCGCCAGCTTCCTATGTGAGTGCATCCCAATTGTCACTCAGAGTGACCAGCTTGACGAAGTCCGGCGAAGGCAAGCGGGGGACATGTACGCCGACGAGGCGATGAAGTTGTTGCAGCATGCCGTCGAGAAAGGATTCGACGACATCCAGAGACTCAAGAGCCAACCCCTATTCGGCCCGTTGCATGGGCGAAAAGATTTCCACGAACTGCTCGGGCGCTTGGCGCGCCCGCCTCAGTGACGTTCGACTCAAAGGGGATCATTCGAGGGATCGACGAATCGCAAGAGAGTTGTACGGTAGGCTGTTGCGCTCTGAATTACTAACCCAACAGCCACCGCCGTCTCAAGACGCGGCATGGTTCGTGAACCGTCGTTACCTTCACGCCAAATGCCCGCCAAGCTACCCGGCCAGGAATAGAACCAATTCTAATTCCTCGGGAAAACTCGCACATTGAGGGGGGGAGCGGCGCAAAAAGCGACGCAACCAACATCGAACCTAACGCTCGCGGCAACATAACATCACCTAACATCGTAACAGAATTGGCGGACCGACTCCGCGAATTGCCCCCCAACATGTTGGCCGAAGTGTTGCGGCGACTCAATAAGTAGCGACTTTCGCCCTCGGCCCGGCGGTCGGGCTGGGGGCTTGCTTGATGATCCAACGCTCTGCTGAACGTTGGAGTATGACTCGTGGAGAACCGATGATGACCAACGAAGTGCAAGACCCGTTCAAGGGTGTCCCAATTCCAACGACGGAGCTGCCCCCACGGCCCGAGGAGCTGCTCTGCTGCGGCCGCGGCGACGCCTGCCCGCATCAGTGGACGCATCCGACGCTGCCCGCGACCTTGGCCAAGGCGACGGCCGACCCGCATCGGTACGTTGCGATTGTGGCTGGGCTGGGCAGCATCGAGTTCACCGAAGCGACGGACCTTGGGAATGGCTGGGTTCGGCTGTTCGGTATTGACCGCGTGGAGCTGCCCGCGACTCTCCGCAACGTGGCTGGGCTGGACCGCGGGCTCGACGTCCGGCTGGACTCCATTGTTG
>JAOAAM010000323.1 GCA_026418875.1 Gemmataceae bacterium
GATCGGCGGCAAGACCGAACTGGAGCGGAACATCATCTCGGCCAACGGGCTGAACGGTATCCACCTGCGGCCGGACTTCGCCAACCCGCTGGTCCCGGTCTTCAGCAACAACAACAAGA
Organism: Gemmataceae bacterium; assembly: GCA_026418875.1. Lineage (GTDB taxonomy): Bacteria > Planctomycetota > Planctomycetia > Gemmatales > Gemmataceae > CAKZUU01. The sequence continues at coordinate 120 of JAOAAM010000323.1, forward strand.
TCCAGGGCAACTTCATCGGCACCGATGCCACGGGCACCGGCAAGTTCGGCAACGGCAACGCTGGCATCTACATCGACGGCGGCAACAACAACCTCATCGGTGGCAAGCTGCACGACGTGGCCAACAAACTCGAGGAAGGCAACGTCATCGCGAACAGCGGGGCGAGCGGCGTGGCCATCCTCGAAGACAACGGCATGGCCCGCGGCAACTCGATCCTGGGCAACAACATCTACGGCAGCGGCCGCTTGGGCATCGACTTGGGCAGCAACCTCGGCCTGGTCACCTTGAACGACAAGCTCGATGCCGACGTCGGGGCCAACAACCTGCAAAACTTCCCCGAAATCACCTTCGCGGAAGTCGGCCTGGTCTCCAGCGTCGCCCAAGGCAAACTGCACAGCCTGCCGAACAAGCTGTTCCGCATCGAGTTCTTCGGCGACGACGTGGCCAACCCGAACGGCACCCCGGCCGGCTACGGCCAAGGCCGGACCTACCTCGGCTCCGTCGATGTCACGACCAACGCTGCCGGCGATGCCACCTTCAGCTTCTTCGCCCCGGTGTCCTTCGCGGCAGGTGGCGTGATCTCCGCGACGGCCACCAACCTCGCCACCGGCGACACCTCCGAGTTCTCGAAGGCCAAGCTCGTCGAACAAGCCGTCGGCCGCATCGAGGGTGTCAAGTTCGACGATCTGAACGGCAACGGCGTCCGCGATCCAGGCGAACCGGGCTTGCCGGGCTGGGTCATCGAACTCGAAGTCGCCGACGCGAACGGCCTGTTCGACGGCGAGGTCGATGCCAAGGCCGTCACCGACTCGACCGGTCGGTACGTCTTCAACAATCTGACCGATGGCAAGTACCTGCTCCGCGAAGTGCAGCAGACCGGCTGGGTGCAGACCGCTGGTCCGGTGCCCAACCCGGTGCAGATCACGGGCGGGGCCGCCATCACCGGTGCCGACTTCGGCAACTTCAAGATGGCCAAGATCTTCGGCGTCAAGTTCGAGGATAAGAATGGCAACGGCGTCCGCGACCCGGGTGAAGGCCCCATCGCCGGCGTCACCATCAACCTCATCGACGCGAAGTCCGGCACCATCCTGACCTCGACCGTCACCGACCTGAGCGGTAACTACGCCTTCACCAACCTCTACGTCGGTAAGTACGGCAAGAACGACACCGGCTTCTACCGTGTCCGCGAAGTCGTCCCGCCAGGCTACATCCAGACCACGCCCAACCCCGCTGATTTCCAAATCACCAGCGGCAAGAGCGTCGGCCCGCTGGACTTCGGCAACCAGCAGAAGGGCGGCGGCGGTGGCGGCGGCGGTGGCGGCGGCGGACCGACCGGCAACATTATCGTCACCGGTTCCGGCGAAGGCTCCGTCGGCATGGTCCGGGTCTTCAACGCCACCAAGCAGACCCTCCTGTACAACTTCGTACCCTTCGGTGCAGGATTCCGCGGCGGCGTCCGAGTGGCTCGCGGCGATGTCAATGGCGACGGCGCGGTCGACATCATCGCCGGACCCGGTAGCGGCACCGCCCGCAACATGCAGACCAGCCCCACCATCGTCGTCTACGACGGCGCCACCGGCAAGCAACTCTCGCAGTTCTTCGCCTTCGACGCCAGCTACAAGGGCGGCGTCTACGTGGCCGCCGGCGACGTCAACAACGATGGCCGCGCCGACATCGTCGTCGGCATGGGCACCACCCCCATGGTCAAGATCTTCGACGGACAGACCGGCTTGGAAATTAACAGCTTCATGGCCTACGATGCCAAGTTCAAGGGTGGCGTCCGCGTCGCGGTGGGCGATGTCAACGCCGACGGCTTCGCCGACATCATCACCATCCCCGGCAAGGGCTTGGCCACCGCCGTCCGCGTCTGGGACAACGCCAACCCCGATGTCAAGGGCTACCCGTGGCTCATCCGCGAGTTCACCGCCTTCGAGCCGAGCTTCAAGGGCGGCGGCTTCGTCACCGCGGGCAACATCAACGGCGACAACTTCGCCGACATCATCGTCGCCCCGGATGCCGGTCGCCGCGCCGATGTCCGAGTCTACGATGGGGCCACCAACAAGATGGTCCACACCTTCATCGCCGCCGGCGATCCCTCGCGGCCCAGCATGATCTTCTCCGACCCGGCTTGGAATGCCGGCGTCCGCATCACCGTCGCGGACCTCAACGGCGACGGACTCGACGAGGTCATCACCGGCCCAGGACGCCTCCGCAACCCACGCGTCCGAGGTTACGAAGTCAAGACCGGCAAGCGGCTCATGGACTTCACGCCGTTCTCCAGCAGCTTCCTTGGTGGTGTGTTCGTCGGCTAGCACCCCAACCCATCGCTGAAAACTCCCGCCCGCTGTCGGCAATCCAACCGCCAGCGGGCTTTTCCTTTTCCTGGACCCCACCCGAACGACGGGCCGCGACTTCTCCTGCGCGGATCGTGCTCGACGCGATGACAACAAATAGACTGTCCTCACACGCCCAAGAACCAGTTACCTCGGATGACACGCATGAGCTCGAGCAATTTGTTGACCCCACCGACCGAACGCCCCTCCTGGCTCAGGTGCCTCAATGACTTCATCCTCCGTCACGTTCGGATCATCGAAATGATCGGCGTCCTCATGCGCATCTTCAGCTTCTCCCTCGTCAGTTGGCTTGGCCCCGAAAGCCCCTTCATGTTCGTTTGGATCTTCAACACGATCGACGCGATCATGCTCTCCTGGTGCGCCATCCTCAAACGAGATGCAGCATACACGGTGCTGAACATCTTCTGGGTCGGCGTAGGCATCGTGGGCATCGCTCGCGCCGGTGGGTTCAGCCCACACTGAGCTGATCGTTCCGAACACAATCCGCAGCATGGGCTTCTTCTTCCCACCTTCCGCGGTGGGGCGTACATTTTCGATCATTTCCTTCATTTCCATCATTCCACCCAGGGTGATCATCGCAATGAGTCTCCCCCCGAGCGGGGGGCGTTAGCCCCCCGTGTGTTGAAAACGAATCTCCTCCGAGCCGCGGACGCCAGTCCGCGGGTTGCATCCAAACCATCCCGAAGTCTTGGATGCCCCCGGCCAATGTCAAGCAACCAGCCGCCAACCTGCCCAAAGCGAAAAAAATCCCTCGCGGGGCTTGAATTGGGGGTTGCCTGGCTGGTACTATCAGGGCGATTCCCGGCGGTGGCCTGGCTGGCCGCGGTGGGTCTGTTCTCCGCGTTCTCGGCTGTCAACATTCTCTTGTTAACACAAGGTGTGACCCGCTGTGGCTGCCTGGGCGATAACTCTACTTCGCCCGGCTGGATGCTGGCACTTCCACTGCTATCGGGAGTACACCCTTGACCGATTTGATTTACCGTGAAGCTGCCCTTTCTTCGAGGAACTCTTACCTGATAATGGCTTTACGACACCGAGAAAAGGGGATGTCCGTGTTTCGTTTGCCATTGGTCGCCTTGGTCGTCGGCATGCACTTGAATGGGTCGCTCTACAGTGCTGACGACGAAATCCGCCGGCGTTTTCGCGAGCTTTATCAACCGCACGCTGAAAGGCTGGCGCGTGATTGGGGCACGTTCAAAATCAGGACGTCTAGGATCTCACCGGGACCGGAAGTCACTGAGAAAATGACAGCAACGGAGTTCGTTTCTCCGCGTTGCTGGTATTCAACATTTCAAACAGTTGGTATTGATAATCAAACCAACACGATCAAGTTTCGTAGTGCCAAGATGATCGAAGCAGGGAACAACCACTATGCGTTTATTGTGAGCAAGAGTAAAAGCGAGCAAAATTACACACTCTCATCCGTGAGGCGGTATCAAACAAAAGTCGAAAGATTTCAATGGGAGGGAGTGTATCGCGATATTGTGTTGACGGGCAAGCCCTACATCGATCTGGTTGACGACCCTGCCGTAAAGTTTCTTGCACTGGGTCCGGCTCGATTTGCAGATCTCCCGTGCTATGAGCTTGCGGTGTTCAGTCCGAATTTCGAGCGGCCAGGAGGTGATACAAAACCTGCTGTCTGCTCATTTTTTTTTGATGACCAGAGAGGATGGCTCGGGATTGGCTGGCGCTCAAGTCTGTTGGAGGGCGAAACAAAGCGACCTATTGAGGAAACTGAGATTACTTATGACCGTGCAGGGGACGGTTTATTGCGCTTTAGCAAAATGTCCCATTGGTGGAGATTTAGCAAAGACGGTCAAAGGATCGGTAAACCTTCAGTCGAAGCGGTGGTTGAGGAGTTTGAGCGGCTTGAGGCAATTGATGAGGCCCAAAGTCGCCTGAGTTATTATGGATTGCCGGAACCAGCGGATGTCATTTGGGAAAAGCCGACACCGATGTATGTTTGGCTGTTGCTTGCCGCAGCGGTCTGTGCTGTATTGGCATTCACCCTGCGTTGGTGGGTCAAACGAAGGCAAAGGCAAGCGGTATCATGAGAGCGTATCATGAAAAAAACTCGACTGGCCATTCGTGGCTTCACACTCATTGAGTTGCTCACGGTCATTGCCATTATCTCGGTCCTGACGGGTCTTACGTTGGCGGCGGTGCAGCGGGTTCGGGCCGCGGCGGTCAGGATGAAATGCCAGAACCAGATTCGGCAAGTGGCCCTGGCATTGCAGAACTATCATGAAGCGAAGCAGTCGCTGCCGATGGGTCATCGGCCATTCCTGCCGGGGATGATCCGACCGTGGACAGGTTGGACGTTGGATGTGCTGCCGTGGATCGAACGAGAGGCGTTATATCGCCAGGCGGAGGAGGCGTTTCGACGAATTCCGGTCCCGTTGGGGCATTTGGACAGGCCGCCGCATGCGGAGTTACTCAAGACGGTGGTGTCGTTGTACGTTTGCCCGGCGGATGATCGGGCTGCGGAACCGCAGGTGGCTGAATGGGACGGCTACGAGGTTGCCTTCACGAACTACTTGGGAGTGTGTGGGACGGATTGTCGGGCGC
>JAOAAM010000357.1 GCA_026418875.1 Gemmataceae bacterium
ATTTTGAGGTCGTGCCCCTCCAGTCCGATGACTTTCCGGGGGTTGTTGGTTAGCAATCGGATTTGCCGAACGCCCAAATCAAAGAGAATTTGCGCGCCGATGCCATACTCGCGGAGGTCCGGTGCAAATCCCAGCCGGCGATTCGCCTCCACCGTGTCGATCTTTTCTTCTCGTTGCAGTTTGTAGGCTTTGAGTTTGGACATCAGACCGATGCCGCGGCCCTCTTGCCTCATGTAAAGAAGGACGCCTCGGCCTTCCTTGGCGATGCACTGCATGGCCCGGCGAAGTTGCTGACCGCAATCGCACAGGGCACTGTGGAGCACATCGCCCGTGAGGCACTCGCTATGGACTCGGACGAGCACCGGCTCGGTTTGAATTGGCACGACACCGTTCTGGGCAACCCCCACGCCTCCCATCGTCAACGCCAAGTGCGGTTCGGGATCGACAATCGACGAGTAGGCGAAAAGGTCGAATGGGCCCAAGTCGGTGGGCAGCTCGACGTGGATGGCCCTTTCGACGAGCCGTTCACGTCGGCGGCGGTAGGCGATGATCGCCTCAATGGTGCACATTTTGAGGCCGTGACGGCGGGCAAACTCGCGAAGGTCGGGCAAGCGAGCCATCGTCCCGTCCTCCTTGACGATTTCGCAAATGACCGCGGCTTCTCGCAGTCCGGCCAGCCGCGCCAGGTCCACGCTTCCCTCGGTGTGTCCCGCGCGGACCAGAACTCCCCCTTCTCTAGCCCGCAGACCGTCCATGTGTCCGTGGCCCCGAACGAGGTCTGCCGGGCTGGAGCGAGGGTCGATGGCGACTTGCACGGTGCGTGCCCGATCGTAGGCGGAGATACCAGTCGTGATACCGGTTCGGGCATCGAATTTTTGTGTCAAGGGGGTGGCTTTCGGGTCCGCGGCCGTGCTGGACATTGGTTCTAAGTGCATCCGATCGCAGATTTCGGGAGACATGGCCAGGCACACCATGCCGCAGGCGTGCCGCATCATGAAATTGATCGCCTCGGGAGTGCCTTTTCCGGCGGCGATGACCAAGTCGCCCTCGTTTTCACGGTGCTCGTCGTCGACGAGGATGATCATTCGACCGGCCCGAAGTTCCGCGATTGCCTCCTCGATCGTGCAGAAACCGTCACCCGAATCCGACATGAAACACCCCCCACGGAATGGAGCAGCCAACTTGCCGCCCACAACAAATTATACAGAATGCCCTTACCCCACCCTGAAGCGTTTTCCGTGCTCCGACGTGGGCGAACCGTCGGCATGTCGCCCGTCGTTTACGCTGACGGATCGCCCGGAAAAATCAACCCAAGGCTGGACCCGAGTTTGCCGGCCGACGCAACTTTTGGGTCGATGCCCGCGATGAACCGTTGCCATGTCCGTGAACACGCCAAGCACTGCTTCCCGCCGAGTCGGATTGTGGTTGATCGGACCCCTGGGGGGAGTCGGCAGCACCGTCGCGCTCGGGCTATCGGCTCTCGCCCGTGACTTGACCGACCCGACGGGGTTGACGACCGGTCTGCCGATGTTTGCTGGGGCGGACCTTGATCGGTTCGATTCATTTGTTGTCGGGGGACATGACATTCGCCAGGGCAGCCTTTGGAATTCAGCACGCGAACTGCACTAGCGGTCTGGTGTCTTCTCGACGGAGTTGTTAGGCGGCTGCCGCTGCGACTTGGAGGAATGGACGAAGAACGTCCGCCCAGGCACGTTGCTGCGAACGAACGACACGATTCGCCGCCTGGCCGACCTGCCCGACGTGCCGCAGCGGGAGAGCCTGACCGATTGCCTCGATCGACTTCGACGTGACCTCGACGATTTCCGCAGTCGGCATCAGTTATCGCAGGTGGTGGTGGTCAATGTTGCCTCCACCGAGCCGCCTTTCGACGATTCCACGATGCGGATGACCTGGTCGGAGCTGGAGGCGGCGATCCGCTCCGGCAAGGCGGAGCTTCCCGCCAGTTCCGTGTATGCCCTAGCCGCCCTACAGGTTGGAATGCCGTATGTCAACTTCACCCCGTCGACAGGCGCGGGGATGCCCGCCCTTCAGGAATATGCTCGGCAGCGCAACGTACCCATCTGCGGCAAAGACGGCAAGACGGGTGAAACGCTGATGAAGTCCGTTCTGGCACCGATGTTTGCCCACCGAAACCTACGAGTGCTCAGTTGGGTGGGACACAACATTTTCGGCAATCGCGATGGAATCGTGTTAAACGATCCGACAAATAAAGCGTCCAAAGTTCAGTCGAAGGACCAATTACTCGGACAAATCCTCGGTTACAAGCCGCAAACCCTCGTCACCATCGAGTACATCGAATCCCTCGACGATTGGAAAACCGCGTGGGACCACATCCATTTCCGAGGGTTTCTGAACACCAAGATGGTCTTGCAGTTTATCTGGCAAGGGTGCGACTCCCTCTTGGCGGCACCGCTAGTGATCGACCTGGCGCGATTGTGCTTGCTCGCTCAGCGACGAGGAGAGGGGGGCGTGCTGAAACATCTCTCGGCGTTTTTCAAGAGTCCGATGGAAGTGGACGAGAACGATTTCTTCCGTCAGTTCGCTTGGCTGGAAGAATACGCGGCTTCGCTTCGCCGGTGAGATGCACCTGCGTGGTCTGCCGTAAAACATCCCGGTCGTATCGCCTGCAAAAACGGGAAACGCGATTGAATGTCGCGGATGGGGACTGATTCGACATTCGGCATTTTTGACGACTGGCTGGGCAGTTCTGCGGAAAGTGAGGCGAGCCTCAGAGCTTTGGTCGAGGAGTTTCGGTCAAACAAGTGGCTTTTTTCACGCGACTAGCCAGTTTGGGATCCAGGTTCTACATCAACTGTTCACTGATTTGAGGCGTCGAAAGGGGAGACGGAAGCATGTATGCCGTGATTGTTGATGGCTCGCGGCAATATCGCGTGAAAGAAGGCGACTTGATCCGCATCGACTACCGCGAAGGGGAGCCAGGGCAGTTGGTCGAGTTCGGCAGGGTCTTGTTGATCAAGGGGGATGGTGCCGCGGTCGTGGGGCAGCCGACGATTGAAGGGGCGAAAGTGGTCGGCGAAGTGGAGGAACAGACGTCGGAAAAGTACTTGATTCAGCGGTTCCGTCGTCGGAAGAACTATCGACGGTTGAAGGGCCATCGGCAGCCCTACAGCCTGGTGCGGATTCAGCAGATCGTTTCCGCCGGGGCGGCTCCGGCGAATTCGTAAGATTCGATGGTGCCACGTCCGGTGTCGCGTCGGGCAAGTGCCAGAGCCGAGGGCGAATCGAGTGCGGGGGCTGATTCGGATGGAGGCCGTCCCCGAGTGGATCGACTCAACGTGGATCGACTCAACCGACCGTTCGAGTAGCCAGCGTGCTCCATGAGTCGCCCTTGTCGCAACGTGCGATGACAGGGGCAGCGCGTTTCATACAATTCGGAGAAGGCCGATTTGCCGTCCTGCCCCCTTGGGCGCTATGAATCGCACAACATGACCCAGGATCGCGTCCCTTCGCCACGGCCTCGCTGTCGCTCCCTGACGGGGGTGCGAATTGTCGGTACCGGCAGTTACGTCCCCGATGCCGTGGTGACGAACGATCACCTCCATGCGCGGTTGGGATTCGATTCGGATTGGATCATCAAGCGAACGGGAATCCGCGAGCGACGTCACGCCCTGCCACACCAGGCAACGAGCGACCTTTGCATCGAGGCGAGTCAACGATGTATTGCCTCGGCGGGAATCGATCCGAAGTCGATCGACTTGTGCGTGGTGGCGACGTTCACACCGGACACGTCGTTCCCTTCGACGGCTTGCCTGGTGCAAGATCGATTGCACCTGGTTTGTCCGGCCATCGAGATTGAGGCGGCATGCGCCGGGTTTATGTACGCGTTGATCACGGCGGCGGCGTACATTCGAGCCGGTGCCAGCGACCTGGCCCTCGTCGTCGGGGGCGACTGCAACTCGCGCGTGCTGAATCCGAATGACATTAAGACCTATCCACTGTTTGGCGACGGAGCCGGGGCCGTACTGCTGACTCGGGGGCGGGCGGAGCAGGGGATCGTCAGTTACAGCATGGGATCGGATGGCTCCGGCGGCGACCTTCTCATCCGCGTGGCCTGTGGTAGCCGGAGACCGCCAACGCCCGAATTGTTGGCGGAGGGCAAGCACTACATGTACATGGATGGGCGAGCCGTCTTCCGGTGGGCTACGAACATCCTGACGGACAGCATCAAAGATGTTTTGCAGGACAGCAACGTCCGGCCAGAGGACGTGGACTTGTATATCCCGCATCAAGCCAACATCCGCATCATCAATGCCGCGATTGACGTGCTTCACATCGACCGATCGCGGGTGTTCAACAACTTGGATCGCTACGGGAACACGTCCGCCGGGTCGATTCCCCTGGCACTCGACGAGGCGGTGCGTGCTGGCTTGGTCCGCGAGAATGACTTGATCGTGATGAGCGGCTTCGGGGCCGGGCTGACTTGGGGCACCGCGTTGTTTCGTTGGTGAATGTCAGCGAGGCCGGGCACGCTCCACAGCCGGCATCAGGCTCGGGGCACCGCCACCGGGGCGCTGGTCGCTCATGTCTCGCGCCAAGTCGATGACGACCTCGGCGATCCGCCAATCGTGACGCAACTTGTTCAGCATTGACTGCACTTCGGCGACATCACCGCTTTGCGAAATCTTGTCCTTCCGGCTATTCAACTCCGCGATGATCGGCTGATCCTCGCAGACCGCGATCAGTCGCCCCTTGCAGCGATACCGCAGCGGCGGCGGCAACACGATGTCCAACGGGATCGACGCGCGGATCTGATCCGGCAGAATCTGCAACCTCGTCCGGCTCGCATCTTGCATCGCCACCGACATCGCCAAGTTCGTGTGTTCGGGCAAAAGCATTCGCGGCAACATCTGTTCTTTGACTGCCGCGTCGTGTGCTTGCTTGGATTCGTCCCAGCGAACCAACTGACGGCTCAAGTCGGCGATCGAAGGCAAAGCCAAGCGGGCCGGCCCCTCCACTGTCCGCGAGACGGCGGCTGCCTTCAAGGGAGCCATGATCGTCGGAGGGAAATTGAGCATGTCCGCCAAGCCCGGGAGCAGCTGGTACTGGATGTACGTCAACGCCGCTTCCTTTTTTCGCTGCTCGACCGACCGTGGTTGGGTATCCAGGTACCTGTCTCTTATACACATCT
>JAOAAM010000469.1 GCA_026418875.1 Gemmataceae bacterium
AGGTGACGGTGCCCGACTATGCTCACTTGCTGCCCGAGCCGATCCGCCGCTTTACCCTGCCGCAAGAAATTCACGATGCCCAACACCTCAGTTTCATCCAAGGTGGCGGCCACGGCGGTTCGCATCCGCACCTGGTCCACGAATTCGTCTCCGCCTTGATCGAGGACCGCGACCCGTGGCCGAACGCCCCCCGCAGCGCGAACTGGACCTGCGTGGGCATCTGCGCTCACGAGTCGGCGCTGAAGGGTGGCGAGATCGTCCGGCTGCCTGATTTCACGTTGGAGTGAGCGAATCGCCGGATTTGCCCTGCCGCCGCAGGTGATCGGTGCGTTACAATGCAACGGCGCGGACGGAGTCGCTTCGGGTGATCGTGGCTCGTCCGCGCCGGGACCACCTCGTATGAGACGCGCTGCCTTCACCTTAATCGAATTGCTCGTTGTCATCGCCATCATCGCCGTCTTGATCGGTTTGCTTCTCCCCGCGGTGCAGAGGGTGCGCGAGGCCGCCGCCCGGGCCAAGTGCCAGAACAATTTGAAGCAACTCGGCTTGGCCTTGCACCATCATCACGATTCGTTCGGGCACTTTCCCCCAGGTCTGACGGTGAAGGGGACCGATAACCTGGAGATGGGAACGTTCAGCGGGTTCATCTTGCTGCTGCCGTATTTGGAGCAAGAGAATTGGTTTCGCCAATGGGATCCGAAACAATTGTGGTATTTGCCGCCCAACGACCGCATCGTGGGGGTGGAAGTGAAGGTTTTCTACTGCCCGAGCAACCGGGACGGGGGGACGGTGGACATGACCTATTTGCGGCTGCTGTCGGGTCGGCCGATCCCGGATCCTGCCGCGACGGATTATCTATTGTGCAAGGGGGCGAACGCGGCGCTGTGTGAACGGACGCAGACGCCGCCGGCCGGGCGTGGCCCGTTCGATGTCAACACCCGAACGCGCCTTTCCGATGTCCGCGACGGATCGAGCAGCACCTTTGCCATCGGCGAAGGGGCAGGGAACAACGCCCGCTTCCGCTTGCGCGACTGGTATCATGACACGCAACCTTCGACGAACCTGCGCCCGGGACAGTCGGGCTTGATCGATCAAAGCTGGTCGTGCGGGCCGACTGCGACCGCAGCGCTGAATTCGCTGGGGACGCTGCACGGCTCGAGTCTGGGAGTGACGGCCCTACGCGGGGGGCACCCGGAACCGTTCGACGAACCGATGAACAACCCGCTCGCCCTGCCGGCATTCGATTTTAACCAGGGATGCGTCAACGCCGGTACCACCCCAGGCACCTACGACATGTTTCCGGGTTTCCGCAGCCTGCACTCGGGCGGGTGCCACTTCCTCTTCTGCGATGGCAGCGTCCGATTCGTCCGGGAGACGATCCAACCGGCAACGTATCGTGCCTTATCCACGATTGCCGGAGGCGAGGTGGTCGCACATGACTGACGCCGCAATGACTTGGGACGGCTGGCAATTCCTGTTGCCAATCCGGGTTTTACCGGAGCACCTCGACCCGCAAGGGCATGTCAACAATGTTTCGTTCGTTCGCTTTATTCAGGATGCAGCGGTCGCGCATTGGCAGGCGGCCGCGCCCGCCGAGTTGCAACACGGAATCGCCTGGGTGGTTCGGCGACACGAGATCGATTATCTTCGGCCGGCTTTTCTCGGCGATGAACTGGCTGCCCGCACCTGGGTCGGCGAACCATCCGGTGCCACCTGGGAACGCTTCACGGAGATCCATCGCACGGGCGATGCCCAAGTCGTGGTCAAGGCCCGAACCGTGTGGGTATTGATCGACGCCAACTCCGGCCGTCCCCGCCGCGTCGATGCTCGGATCACCTCTGCCTTGCGGCGACATGGCCCCTGACGACTTCCGCCTCACCGCGATTTCGTTCGCCATCATCGGACCGACGGGGGAATGTCCCAAGCGACGATCCGGCCGGTCGAGGTTCCCGCGAGGAAGGTAGCTTGCCCCACCAAGGTTCCGCAATGGGTGGCACCGGGGAATCGCTCCGCATGAAGTGCCTCGCCGGTCGCCAAATCCCAAACGACGATCAAACCGCTCTCGCTCAGGGAAATCAACCGGCGTGAACTGCCGAGGAAACTGACATGCACTACCGGATCGCCATGACCGTCCAATCGGCGGCGAGGCTCTCCCGTCGCCACGTCCCACAGCCGCACCGAACAATCCTGACCCGCCGAGGCGAGATACTTCCCGTCGTGGGAAAGAGCCAACGACAGCACGGCTCCCTGCTCGTGCGCCAGTTCGTGAGTCACCACCCCGTCGGAAAGTTGACAAAGCCGAATTTTCCCGTCCAATCCCCCAACGGCGAACTGCGGCCCACGGGGTGAGGCAGCCAAGGCGAACAACGGCGAGCCGAATGGTCCCCAGGTCGTCAACAATTCACCATCGGAGGTTCGCCACAGCCGGACTCGATGGTCCTGCCCGCAGGTGAGGAAAGTCGTTCCCTCGACGGTAAAGGCCATGCCGTGAATGCACGATGGGTGCCCCTGCAAACGTCGGGGCGGTTTGTGGAAGGGGGGGCGACTCAACAGCAGGTTGCCCTCGGCGTCCGCGATCGCCAGGATTGCGCCATCGGGCGACCAAGCGATGGCGGTCGGCGGGGCGGGTTGCTCCCACTGGATTGAGGGCGTGGATTCCCAAGTTCGGCGGGCGGCCACGAGGAACCGTCCATCCAACCGGCCCCACGCCACCCGATCCGACGAGGGGTCAACCGCAAGGGCGGTCACCGTGTCCGCCTGAACCCTCTGAGGGCGTCGCGGTTCCCGATCGGGGTGCGGGACGAACGCCGCACCCAACACCAGCAAGCCGAGCCACCGCATCACCATTCCTCCTGCCGCCGCGCGGGGCCTTCTTGCCGGATGCGTCAAGGATGTCAAGGGCAACTGACCGCGACTGCGAAGCCGAGCTGCTCGGGCATCCAGGGATCAACTCGGAGCGAGAGACCGTGCCACGGCGGTCCGTCGAGGCATCCCCTTGCCGAAGAGAGAGAGACCTGCCAAGAAAACCGCATTCATTCTTCGCACCAGGGAATCACGTGGATGGCGCAGCGACTGCTGATCACCGGGGCGACCGGTTTTGTCGGCGGACACATTGCCGAGGCGGCTGTCGCTCGAGGCGACCAGGTC
>JAOAAM010000257.1 GCA_026418875.1 Gemmataceae bacterium
TCGTCATCGCGTCGAGCCATGTGTCCTCTCATCCGGTCTTGTCACGGCTGAACCTGTCACGGCGAAGCATGTCACGGCGAAGCGTGTCACGGCGAAGCGTGTCACGGCTAAACCCGCCTCGGCTAAACCTGTCACGGCCAAACCCGTCACGGCCTGGCCGATCACGACCTGGGTTGTCCGAAATTGGGTTGTCCGAACCTCGGTTGTCACGGCCTCGCCTCACAAGCCCAAGCGGTTTAGCTGGCGAAGATTTTTCGTAAGCGTTCGTCCTTGTGCAAGTCGCTTTCGTGGGTCGGGGTTTCCTCGACGAGTCGGCTGATGACCTTGTCCGCCGTGATTCCTTCGGAGGTGGCGGTGAAATTCGTCAGCAGCCGATGCCGCAGCACCGGATGGGCAAGGGCTTTGATGTCTTCGGTGCCGACTTGGGTCCGCCCATACAGGAGTGCCCGGGCCTTCGCGCCGATGATCAGGTTCTGCACCGCCCGAGTGCCCGCGCCCCACGACAGCCAATCACGAATGAATTTCGGAGTTCCCGGTTCGCCGACGCGGGTTTGCCGCACCAGAACCAGCGTGTAGTTGATGACCTGCGGCGTGACCGGCACCTTGCGCACCACCCGCTGCAATTCCAGAATCTCCTCGCCGGAGAGGACGGGCGTGATTTCTTCCTGTTGCAGCGAGGTCGTCCGTTGCGCGATCTCGAACTCGTCCTTAAAACTCGGGTACTTGACGAAGACCTTGAACATGAAGCGGTCCTGCTGCGCTTCGGGCAGGGGGTAGGTTCCCTCTTGTTCGATCGGGTTTTGCGTGGCGAGGACGAAGAATGGATCTTGCAACTTGTGCCGGACCCGACCCACCGTGACGGTCCGCTCTTGCATCGCCTCGAGCAGGGCCGCTTGGGTCTTCGGGGGGGTGCGGTTGATTTCGTCGGCCAGGATGATGTTGGCGAACAGCGGCCCGGGCAGGAAGCGGAACTCGCGTGCCCCGGTGGTGATGTTCTCCTCGATGACCTGCGTGCCGGTGATGTCGGAAGGCATCAGGTCGGGGGTGAACTGGATTCGGCTGAACTCCAGCGACAGGCATTTGGCCAGGCTGGAGATCATCAAGGTTTTGGCCAATCCGGGGACACCTTCGAGGATGCAATGCCCGCGGCAGAAGAGGGCGATGAGCAACTCCTCGATGACTTCGTGCTGACCGACGATGACCCGCGCGAGTTGCTTTTTCAGGTTCTCGTAGGCGGTGCGCAGCCGTTGACCGGCGGCAATATCGTCTTGCGAGAGGGAAACGTCCTTCGAGTCGGTCAGGATGTCGTCGGGCATAATGGAACGGTTCTCCAAAATCGCGACCCGAATCGGCTGCCTCCGACGACTCCGAGACGTCGAAGCGGACGCCGACGGGAAGGTCGACTTAACGGGAATAGATCGGCAGGGTGCCGTTGTCCAGTTGCAAGATGGTCAGGTTGACACACGTCGCGAAGTGCGGCCCGATGTAGCCGCCCGTCCAGCTTCCGTCGCTGGTTTGGGTCTTCAAGATGTGGTCATGCATCTGCTTGCGATACTTGCTCCACGTCATGTGGTTGGTGGTGTCCTTTTCCTCGGGGAATAACTTGGCCCAGCGGTCCTCGCCCAGGATGTACATGGCCTGGGCGTAGTAGTACTGGAGATATTCGTCGTGGCCCTGGCGTCGACCGTCAATGCCGATGTGGTCGCGGCAGAACTTGAGCCACTTCTTCGCGAGGGGCGAATCGTATTGACCGGCGCTGAACGCGCAAGCGATGGCCGCAGCCGTCAGCGGCGGTCGTTCGCCGCCGTTCACTGCCACTCCGCCATGGGCCAACGAGTAGATCACGCCGCCTCGCTCCGTGGTGCTGTTCTTCAGGTAGTCCACGGCCTTGTCGATGATCGACTTCGGGACGACGATGCCGGCGTTCTTCGCTGCCCGCAGGGCTTGCAATTGGGTGATGGTGACGGATCCCTCGTCGAAGTTGTTGCCGTCGGCGGCGGAGACATACCCCCAGCCGCCTTTGTCCGTCTGTGCCTTGCCGCAGAACTCGACGGCCTTGGTGAGGATCTTCTCCAAGCGCTTCCGCCGTTCCAGGTCCTCCTCTTCGCCAAAGGCACAGGCGAGGAAGAGCAAGCCGAAGCCGTGGCCATACATGTAGCGGCCGGATTCCGTCGGGTTGTTCGGGTTGCCCAACAGGCCATTGGGCTGCACGCGGTCCATGAACCAATCGACGGCGCGACGGATGTTCTGGCTGTACCGGCCTTCGCGCAGGGTGCTACCCTCCATCAACATGACCATCCCGCCCAAGGCGGTCATCGACGCTGGGTACTGTCCGCCGTTGGCGTCCCATCGCCCGTCGCGGTGCTGCGTCCGGTCGAGGTACTCCAATCCCCTTTCGATGGCCCGCTGCACGGGTTCGGGGATCTCTTCGCCGCGCGTGTTCCCTGCGAAGACGAAGAAGGTCGCCAGAAACCACGAGGTCAGACCGACAAGACGCATCGGCACCACTCCAACGGCTGCGACGGAATCATCTCTCGAAGAGAGGACGAATCGGGCGGAAGTTTCTCACTCGCCCCTGGGGAGAGCCGTGCGGAGAGAAATCGGGAAGCCGCAGAGTCCGCCCTCCGTATTGTAACGATCAAGCTGTCGCCTGTGAACCACACCCTCCAGCCGGGGCGTCGTCCGCCCGGGGGACGCTGGTCGCCGCCGCACCATGATCGCCATTCAGGTTGAAGATCTGACGGTCGCCTACGGCGAACAACCCGTGCTGTGGGATATCGACTGGAAAGTCCCCACGGGGGTGTTGTCGGCGATCGTGGGTCCGAACGGAGCGGGGAAGAGCACGCTGATCAAAACGATCGTGGGTCTTGTCCGACCCGTGGCCGGTTCGGCGCGGATTCTGAATCAGCCGCTGCGCGATGCCCGGAGGAAGATCGCCTACGTCCCCCAGCGAAACTCGGTGGATTGGGACTTCCCCACGACGGTCTTCGACGTTGTGCTGATGGGGACGTATGGGGAGTTGGGCTGGTTCCGTAGGCCGGGGAGGCGGCAACGCCAGGCCGCTTGGGAGACCCTTCGCCAAGTCGGCATGGAGGAATTCGCCTCGCGGCAGATTCGAGAACTTTCCGGCGGACAGCAGCAACGCACGTTCCTCGCCCGGGCCTTGGTGCAGCAGGCTCCCGTTCTGCTCATGGATGAACCTTTCCAGGGCGTCGATGCGGTGACGGAGCAGGCAGTCGTGCAGATCCTTCGGCGTCTGCGGGACGAAGGCCGAACCGTCGTTGTGGTGCATCACGATTTAGCCACGGTGGCGGAGTATTTCGACGAAGTGCTGCTGCTCAACGTCCGGCGGATCGCTGCCGGGCCCTGCGCCGACGTCCTGACGCCCGAGAACCTCCGGCAAGCTTATGGGCGCGTGCCAGTGCTCTGGGCGAATGCGGGTCCAGGCAAGGAAGAGGGCGTGACCCGAGAGGCCGGCGGATAAAACGACGAAACCCCGAAGCGTGGACCTCGGGGTTCCGCCGATTCGACTGTTCGGGCAGCGGCTAACCGACGGCCGCCCGTCGGCTGCCTTCAGGCCAGCCGCCTCGCGTTACCACTACTAGACACGGATCACCTCCTTTCGACTAAAGCCCCCCTGGAGGCGTCCGCGGGTAACAGCGGAGTGCCTGCAGGCTCTAGCCCGTCGCGCCACGTTCACGCGACCCAACTGCGCACAGTGTAAGCCTCGGATCGTCCGCCGACAAGTTCAACCCCCCTGCGGCAGTTCCACCCGAATATGCAATTCCCGCAGTTG
>JAOAAM010000514.1 GCA_026418875.1 Gemmataceae bacterium
GCCATGCAGTATGAGCTGATGGCTGAAGTCGATCCACCGGTCCTTGGGCACCAGAGCCATCAGGTCATGTTCGATTTTCGTGGGGTCCGTGTGGGTGGTCAAACCGAGTCGTCGACTGAGCCGCTTGACATGAGTGTCCACGGTGATGCCCGGGGTGCGGAACACGTCGCCCAGAACCACATTAGCCGTCTTGCGACCGACTCCGGGCAGGGCCGTCAACTCCTCCAGCGTCCGAGGGAGCTGTCCATCATGCTTTTCGACCAAGGCACGGCAACATTCCTGGATGTGCTTCGCCTTCATGCGGAAGAACCCCGTAGATTTGATCAACTCCTCGAGTTCTTCGCGTGGGGCTTCGGCCAGGGCTTTGGCATCGGGGAAGCGGGCAAACAACGCCGGCGTGACCATGTTCACCCGGGCATCCGTACACTGGGCCGACAAGATGACAGCAACGAGCAGTTGCACGGGAGTCTCGTACCGCAGGGCTGTGCGGGGCTGCGGATACAACTCGCCCAAAACCTTCAGGATTCGTCGGACCCGCCGACGCGTCTCGGATGTCGAAGGAGCCATGCCGAGATGCTAGGCAAACGGCAGCGACGCGAAAAGCCGGGGCGAATACCATGAGGGCATGGCGAGTTCCTGGGACATTACGCCGATCCACTCTTCTTGGTTAAGTCGCTGGGATGCCCGGTGGAAGATCGTTGCTTACGGTCTAGCCATGATCTCGACGACCTGGCTCCGCTCGGACGCGATGCTGGCATTGGCGGTGGCAGGGGCGGCGATCTTGCTGCTGTCCGGCCGACCCGACTGGGGTTGGCTGAGCCAGCGAATCGCAACCATGTCGGTCTTCCTGCTGCCGTTCGTGGCCTACCTGCTGGTCGCACCGCAAAACTCGGGACAAGGAGAGTGGATTCGGCTGGCACTTCGGGCAGCGTTGTATTTTCTCCTGGCGGCCTCGTTCGTGGCGACGACAAGGGTTCATCTCACGGCGGCGGCTCTCTCTTCGCTCGGGATGCCCCCCCTGCCGACACGACTTCTGTTGATGACGCATCGGTACGTATGGCTTATACGCGACCAGTGGCAACGGATCCGCACCGCCATGAAAGCGAGGGGCTTTCAATTTCGGCCGAGTCGGCGATGCTGGCGAACCACGGGCCTCGCCGCGGCCACGCTGTTCCTCGCCGCCGAGGATCGTGCCCAGCGAGTGGCGGCTGCCATGCGTTGCCGCGGGTTCAACGGTCGATTCCGCGGCATGCACCCTCCGCAGACGAGAGGCTCCGACGTGGCGAAGTTCTTTCTTCTGGTCGGCGTTGCCGCAGCGCTGGCCGCATTCGACCGGATGGATGCGTGGCTGGAAATCCTGCCGTGATCCAAGTGACGGGGCTGTCGTTCGCATACTCCGCCGGATCGCCGGTCCTGCGCGATGTGTCGTTGAGCATCCTATCGGGAGAGTCGGTGGGGCTGATCGGTCCCAACGGTGCGGGGAAAACCACGCTTCTGCTCTGTCTGGCCGGGGTCCTGCCGGTGGCCCCAGGCCGGATCCTCGTGGGCCAACTCGACCCGGCGATTCCTTCCGACCGCACTCGCTTGCCGCAGCGCCTCGGCATGATCTTTCAAAACAGCGACGATCAACTCATCCATCCCACCGTGGAGGAAGACGTCGCCTTTGGCCCGCTGAATCTTGGCTGGCCCGAGGTGGTGGTGCGGCAGAGTGTTGCCGAGGCGATTCAACGGGTCGGCTTACAGGGTTCTGAACAACGCACCCCGTGGCACCTCTCCGGGGGAGAGAAGCGACGGGCGGCATTGGCCGGCGTCTTGGCGATGCAACCGGAAATCATGCTCCTCGACGAACCAAGCATGTTCCTCGATCCGCGGGCCAGGAAAGAGTTGATTCGCTTGCTCAACGACCTGCCTGGCACAAAGCTGATCGCCGGTCATGATCTCGATTTAGTGCTGCAAACCTGCCGCCGGACGCTTCTGCTGGACGGTGGCAAGATCATCGCCGATGGGCCCTGCGAAGACATCCTTCGCCGCGCCGACTTGCTCGAACCACGCGGGCTGGAAGTTCCCTTCCGTTTGCGACTCAGCCCCGATCGGGTCCACGATTCCCGAGCCTGAGCGGTTCCCTCCCGCTTGCCCGAGTTCACACGTCGCCGTTACACCCAGAACTGCGCGGTGACGGGCATCGACGGAGAGGATTCAGATTTTCCCTGGCGAGCGAAGCCGCTTTTGGAAGTCGGTTTCGAGAACACCGAAATTGTTCTCGTACCGATTCACCGCCCACTGCAACGCACCCAAGAGGCGCTTGGCAGTGTAGAAACTGAGAACCAACCGATGCGAGAGCTTTACCGTCTCCGGCCCTGTGGGGGTCATCTGTTGGGTATTCAATCCGAAGTCCAAGATCAACTCTTCGGGCGTCCCGGTGACGCGGAAGAAGTTTGCGTACAGCGCGTTCAGCCCTGTCGCATCCACGGGGATTTGCACTTGCTGATCGCCAGAGCCGAGGGTCACGCCGCGTTCGTCCGTCATGTCATCACCTGAGAATCGGTTGAGGGTTCCCGTCCATCGAGACACAGTCTCGAAATTCTACGCCACGGAATCTGTATACTCACCCCGAGTGCGTTTTTTTCCTTGATCGCCGTATGAACACACCGTTGTCTACGCAAGAGGCAGGGCGAATTTCCAGCCCGGCGTTGCTGTTTGATCGAGCCGCCATTGCTCGAAACATCGCCCGGACCGTCGCAAGAGCGGGCGGTGCCGATCGGCTGCGGCCCCACGTCAAGACGCACAAAACTCGGGAAATCGCGCGGATGTGGTTGGACGCCGGTGTCACGAAGCACAAGTGCGCGACCTTGGCCGAGGCCGAGTTGCTCGCGTCGGTGGGTGCTCCAGACGTTCTCGTCGCTTATCCCATGGTGGGCCCCAACTGCGAGCGTTTCGCGCGACTCGTCCGGCACTATCCGCGGACACGTTTCGGTATCACCGTCGACCATTCCGAATCCCTGCGGCAATTGCACGCGGCCTTGGTGGCGGCGCGTGATGGCGTGGATGTTTATTTGGACGTGAATTGCGGCATGGGCCGCACCGGGATCGAGCTAGGGAGCGACGCGGTCCGGCTCTGCCGCGAGATCCACTCCCTGCCCGCATTCCGCCTTGTCGGCCTGCACGTCTATGACGGACACAACAACCAGACCGCGATCGAGCAGCGGCGTGAGCTGGCACGTTCCATCATTG
>JAOAAM010000553.1 GCA_026418875.1 Gemmataceae bacterium
GTGCGGCTTCGAGTTCCCGCCGCCGGAACGAGCCAAGCATGATGCCAAGGCCAGCGACGCCGGCATCCTCTCCGGCCAGGTGACGACGACCCGTTACGCCGTGCACGACGTCTGCTACAGCGTCCACACCAAGCGCGGCGCGACCGACGAGGCCCCGCGAAGCATGCGTGTGGATTACAAGGTCGGCTGGCACGAGTACCGCTCGGAATGGGTCTGCTTCGAGCACACCGGTTACGCCCGCGCCAAAGCGGTACAATGGTGGCAACGCCGCTCGCGCGAGCCGGTGCCCGCCACGGCTGAGGAAGCGGTCGGCCTGGCTCGCTCGGGGCGACTGGCAGCCACCAAGTCCATCACCGTGCGGTCGGTGAGCGGCGAGGAGTTCGACCGCATCGTCGGCTATGAGCTGGGCGACATCCCGCCAGCAATGAACGAAGCCGACCTGCCGGACGATGCCTTCGACTTCCCGTTCGGCTACAACGCGGTCGCCGCGGAGGAGGTGCCGTGGTGATGCCAGAGGATCTCCTGACCGCTGCGCTACGCTACGCCGAACTGGGCTATCCGGTCTTCCCTTGCACGCCCTCCGGCAAGACCCCGCGGACCGAGCACGGCTTCCACGACGCCACCATTGATCCCGAGCAGATTGAGCGTTGGTGGTCGCAGCATCCCGGCGCTCACATCGCCATCCCCACCGCCGGCCTGCTCGTGCTCGACATCGACGGCCTGGGCAACTCCTGGCCCAGCGACCCGGACCAGGCGGCAGACCTCACCAGGTCCAGACTCGTGTAAATCATGCGTGGCTTCACTTCACCGGATCAAGGCCCAACTTGGTGAGATCGAACAGATGCACTCCGCCAGCAGAACCAAACGCGAGTTGCTTGCCGTCGGGGCGGAAGGTCAAGGAGCCGACATAACCCTGAGGTGCAATCAGCGTGATCGGCTTGGCCTTGGCGTCGTCCAGATTGACCAGCGTGATCCGCGGCTGCGGCAAATCTTCTGGGTCCGGCTCGCTGCTGTCGGCAACACTCGGGTCGAGCTTCGGCATCCATGCCAACGCCAGCCAGCGCCCGGAGGGACTGATCGCAGATTGGCTGATAAATTGTTCGCCGACGGCCACCGTCCGTTCAACCCTCTTCGCTGCGACATTCCAGACATGCAGGACACCTTGGCCATCGGTCACAAGGAATCGCGTGCCGTCGGGAGTAAACCGCCCCCCAACCCAGCCGTTCAACTCATCGTGTGTGGCCCCGGTCCAGCGGGCTTGCTCGGCCAATGTTTCCGAGTCGAGGAAGAGAATCGTCGGCTTGGCCCCTTTCTTGGCCCCGAGCTCGCAGACCAATATTTTGCCATCTGGACTAAAGCCGACCACTTTCAAGAGTTGCCCATCGACCGCATCGTACTTTTTCTCCATGAGCACCTTTCGTTCGGGAAAGGTCGTGATCTTGAGCACTGTTGATTTGGTCTCGAAATTGGTGTCGGCTATGACGGCACGGCGTCCATCGGCTGACAAGTTCGGAATGGCAAAGCCGTCAGCCCACTCCTGGCGCTGGCCCGTCTTCAGGTTCCACAGCACGGTCACCGCTTTGTCGGGATCCGTGCTGGTGCGATTCATCCGCTCGATCGAGAGCAGAAACTGCTGGTCGGGAGTGAACATGGCGAACTGATTGCCGTAGCCTTGAGGAGGAACCAACGGATCGAGTTCGCTACGCGTGGTCAGATCCCAACGCCGGATCACTCCCGTGTATTCAAAGCGATAAAGTTTTTGGCCGTTTTGCTCGGTCGTGATCACCTTGCGATCTTCCGTCGGCACATACAACATTTTCCAGTCCGAGGTCAGCAAGGCGTAGTTCCACGAGCCGCGATAGCCGCGGGGTGTCGAGATGCGGAGCTGCTCCTGTCGCGTCTCCACATTCCAGAACTGAAGAACACCCGACGGATAGCCAGCAGTGAACAAGCGCTGACCATCCGGGGAATATGTCACAGTGCAAATGTTGGCCGATCGCTCGGGATGTGGCAAGGTAGCGAGCAGAGCGGGCGAGACAGGCTCCAGTTTCGGGCCGATTTTCGCTGGTAAAACCAAGATGTCGAACGAACTGGGAGCAACGTTCCCCTCTTTCCAGGAGTCAAAGGTCAGGCGGACTTTGGCCACGCCGATGGTGGCCGTGCTGGAAGCTCGGACCGAGCCGTACAGATTGACCCCTCAACACCGCTCTTTCAACTCGAATCGTTCGACAATCGGGGATTCGCCCTTCGGGCTAGGGAATGTCACCTCGGCGACCGGGTAGGCTGTCTCGGGGATTGTGTCCTTGTAGTAGATCGCCGCGAATGTGCCTGGCCCGACACCCGGCGAGCCAACGACCAAAATCCACTCGCTTCCACGACCCAGACGCACGGTCGGACGCGAAGCATAGAAGCTCAGTTCAAGCCGGTTGCCGAGATGAATGATCGGAGCGTCCGCCGGCGCGGCGGTGAACTGCAACACGCCGTTCAAATCGACTGGACCGGATGCAAACGAAATTCGCCCATCAAGCCCGCCGCCCTTCATGCCCGGACGCACAGCATCAACCGCCACGGAATAACAAAAGCCGCTGGGGTTTTTCTTCAGCAGTTGATCAAACGCCGGTAATTTCGCGAGCTCACTGTCACGGTAGCGTCGCAGCGGCGTGGCACTGACCGTCAAGCCTTTGTGCGTCTGGCCAGCCACGGTCAGTTCGCCCACGTTGAAGGTGTAAAATCTCTCTCCCGCAGAGGGAGCGATCCTCGGCTTTTCCGCCAGAATCTTCTCCCCCTCGTCGGTCAGATCGCCATTGCCATTTTTATCGACGTAGAGATGCTCACCATCATGAACCATCCAAACCCGTTGCTGGGCCGCCGCGTCGAAGACGATCAGGCCGTAAGCGGGCTGGTTCTGGTATTTCGGCTCGCGCCCGATTTGTCGCGGAATCGGCATGTCTGCGAAGGCAGAAGTACCGAAACAGGCAACAGCCAGAAGAAGGACTGAGCTTTTCGTTCTCATACCGCTGCCTCAACCGTGGAAGACGGGAAATGTCACAGGCTACACGATACTGAAATATCGGTTGACCAACTAGCGGTGTGATGGGCGATAGTGGTGGTCAGTTGGACGACACGAACAGGCGTACCGTGCATGAATTTGGATCCGCCAAACGATTGAGCGAGCATCCACCTGGTGAACACCGACCCGCCTTACAACGTGAAGGTCGAACCAAGGAGCAACAACGCCATCGCCGCCGGGCTGTCTTCATTTGACGTAACTCATCACCAGAAGCTGGACGTCGTACGCCACCCGGAGAAGGCCACGCCCACTAGCAAGAAGCTCCGGCCCAAGGACCGTCCGCTGGCCAAGGACTTCATCTCCGAGGCCGACTACGACCGGCTGCTGCACGCCTGGTTCGGCAACTTGGCCCGCTTGCTGGAGCCGGGCCGAGCCTTCTACCTCTGGGGCGGCTATGCCAATTGCGCCAACTACCCCCCGGTACTCAAGGCGTGCGGGCTGTACTTCTCGCAAGCCATCATCTGGGTGAAGGAACACCCCGTATTGACCTGGAAAGACAGGATGAGTCGCCGTGTGGAGCGGGTCGGGTTCGCGTGGGAGCGGGGAAAAGTACGGCAGTCCTAACGATAAAGCTCAGCAGCGGCGGCGGGCAGCGCCGTCCGCTGCAACCGGTTGTTAGGCCGTACTCACTGACGCACATAGCGCAGGTGCGTTGCGGCTGGACTGTCAAGAACCTTGTCAATGCGAAACTGCGGCAAAGGCTCGCGCAAGTTCTCAAAGAGACGCCGCCCGCCGCCGAACAACACGGGGACAAGGGCGATTTCCAACTCGTCAACGACACCCAGGTTCAGGTACTGCTGGATCACATCCGCTCCACCCGCGATACGAATATCACGACTGCCTGCGGACTCCCGAGCCAACCCCAAGGCACGCTCCGGCCCGTCATTGATGAAGTAAAAGGTCGTCCCACCAGGG
>JAOAAM010000556.1 GCA_026418875.1 Gemmataceae bacterium
AGATGTGTATAAGAGACAGGGCGATGGATGCTTTCGCCGCCGAGCACAACGTCGCCATCCTGACTTTGCCCACGGGTCAAGGCCTGATGCTCAAGCCTGGTTCACCCTTGCCGGCGCCGTCAAGAACTCCCGATACCAGTCAATCGTCCGCCTCAGACCGTCATCCAGTGTAAACAACGGCGTCCAGCCGAGCAGTCGTCGGGCTTTTGCGGCACACAAGTACTGATGGCGGATCTCGTTTTTCGCTTGGTTAAGGATGACGGGTTCCAACTTGGCGTCCATTAAATCGATAATCCGTTTGACCAAGTCCAACGCCGTGATCTGGATCTCCGTGGAAAAGTTGAAGGCCTCACCGCGCAGGTTCGGTTGTCGTGCCAGGCACTCTGCCAAGTGCAAATACGCGGCGGAACCGTCCTCTACGTAGAAGTAGTCGCGGATGTAGGTGCCATCGGATCGGATGATCGGCCTTTCTCCGCGGAGGACAGACCGGATCGTGCCCGGGACGATGCGGTTGAAGTTCAGGTCGCCGCCGCCGTAAAAATTGCCGCAACGGGTCACGACAACCGGTAGCTCGAAGCTGTGGGCGTAACTTTGGCAGATCAGATCCGCGCACGACTTGCTCACATCATACGGGTGTCGTCCCTGAAGCGGTGCGTCCTCAGAGTAGGGAAGCTGTTCGTGCTCTCCGTAAGCTTTGTCGGACGAGGCGACGACGATTTGTTTCACCAAAGGACTTCGGCGGCAAGCCTCCAATAGTAGCCAAGTGCCGCGGATGTTGCTTTCAAAAGTCGAAACCGGGTTGCGATTGGCGATCCCCACGATTGTCTGGGCTGCCAGATGGATCACTGTATCGACTTCGTACTCACCGAGCGACCGCTCCAGTAGTGCTTGGTCGCAAAGGTCTCCCCGGACGATGCGAACACGGTGGATATTTCCCGAGCGAACCAACTCGCAGTGGGGATTGTCGTCCCGGATCAAGCAAATGACGTCCGCTCCTCTGTCAAGCAAATCGCGGACGACAAATCCGCCGACCAGACCGGTCGCCCCAGTCACGAACGTCGGCCGATCTCGCCAAAACGAATCCCGGGAAGTGCGATCCATCTCCGGTTCCCCGTCTTAATCCCATAGCTTCCACGGGGCTCGGCCGCTCGCCCAAAGTGATTGAAGCAACTCGGCATCACGCAAGGTGTCCATGCATTGCCAGAAGCCATCATGGCGGTAGGCCATCAGTTGTCCCTCGCGTGCCAATCGCTCCATCGGTTCGGCCTGCCAAGACGTGTCGTCGCTGTCGATGTAATCCAGAACTTTTGGTTCCAGAACGAAGAAGCCGCCGTTGATCCAACCCTGGCGGACTTGGGGCTTCTCGGCAAAACTGAGGACTCGGCCATCGTCGGGGTTGTCGCCCAGTACGAGTTCGCCGAAACGGGCCGGGGGGTGCACCGCCGTGACCGTCGCCAGTTTGCCATGCTTGCGGTGAAAGCGGTACACCTCCTGTAAATCAACATTCGACACGCCGTCGCCGTACGTCATCATGAATGTTTCGTTGCCGATCCGATCCCGGAGTCGCCGCATCCGTCCGCCGGTGTTCGTCGTCAACCCAGTATCCACCAGGTGCACCGTCCAATCCTCTCGACTGAGGTTCTGTCGCATCAGATCGCCCGATCCCATGTCCACAATGAAGTTGCTGTTCATTAGGGCGTAGTCGACGAAGAACCGCTTGATGTACTCGCCCTTGTAGCCCAGGGCCAGCAGGAACTCCTTGAATCCGAAATGGGCATAGCACTTCATGATGTGCCAGAGAATCGGCATGGGGCCGATGTTGACCATCGGCTTGGGGCGGAATTCGGTCTCCTCCCGAAACCGAGTCCCCATGCCGCCGCAGAGGATGATCACTTTCATGACTGCTGCCGGAAACTCCCCGCATGATGGTAGTCATCGCCCGAGTCACTTTCATAGAGTACGGAACTTCGCGGTGTTGGAGGAGCCAGTCGATCCCAGCTGCCAGCGGGACCTCGATCCCATAGCTCGGACTGTTCATTCTCCCCGAGCAAACAGCCAGGAGCAGTTCCACGGCCTGTGAATAAGGTCTCTCTTTCCAGGACCCGGGGCTGGTATAAAGAGAGGTGGGCAACTCCCTCAGGAATCATCTCGAGGCGCGAACGATGTTCCGAGTCCTGGTCCATACCGTGACGTTGTTCCTGCTCTGTTGGCCCGCTGTCGTCGTTGCACAGACCCCCGGTCCCCGCTCGGACTCCTCGAGGGAGCGAACAAAAAGTAAGATCGCCGCCTTATTTCCCGCAGGTACATTGGCCTACGCCGAACTGGTACGACCTGCGGAAGTTGCCCGAGTCGTTGAATCTATCCTGCGCGGCAGCATCGTTGACCGGTTGCCGGAATATCTCGCCAATCGGCGAGACGTGCGGAATGACGCGGGGTTCCTGGACTTCGCCGAGGTCGAGT
The DNA here is from genome assembly GCA_026418875.1 of Gemmataceae bacterium. Lineage (GTDB taxonomy): Bacteria > Planctomycetota > Planctomycetia > Gemmatales > Gemmataceae > CAKZUU01. The sequence continues at coordinate 2,461 of JAOAAM010000556.1, forward strand.
TCGGCGTTTTTTTCGGACTTCTGGGGTCGGACCTTGTCGGTGAATTCGGCCGCTGGGAAGGTGCCGCCGTCGCCGTCACTGGGCTGGATGAAGCCAAGGAGCCGATCATCGTCGGTGCGGTCCTCACGGGGGACAGCCGTCTGCCGGGATTGTTGCTGCGGGTCAGCCTTTGCACGGATCCTGCCGTGCGAATTGCGAGTCGTGTCGGCGAGATCCCCGTGTACGGGTATGTCAATTTGGACGATGCGGCTCAGATACCTGCTGGCGTACCCGTCGGTCGGCCGAAGCAGATCCCTCAACCCCCCTTCATCGCATCCACCCCAGGCTTAATCGTCATCGGGAATCAGCGATCGGCCGTCGAAGACGTGGTGAAGCGGTGGCTCGGTACTACTACGACCCCATCGCTCGAGAGCTATCTTCACACTCGTCCCGTGGCTTCGGTCCGCCACCGACCAGGACTTTTTGCCTTGGTTCAGACTAAGGCTGTCCCGGACCTGATCGGGCCCTTGATGGAGTCGGACGATGAGGCCGCCGAGCCATCGAAACGCGCTCTGGCGGAACTGCTGTCTCCGGACACAGCACCGGTCGTTGCAATGCACTTGGGACTCTCGGAAGGCTCGTTGGAGTTCCGGGTGAGTGGTGAGCGTGAACCGATGCTCCCGCATCCGTTAATTGAATTGGTCCAGTCGCCCCCTAGCCCCGAGGCGCTCTCCGAAGCCAGTCCCTCGAATGCGGTCGGCGGTCTGACGTTTCGACTGAGTGACGGCGCGTCTTCGTGCCGACGCATCACGGAGTTTGTTGATCGAGTGCTGAAGAACTACGAACTTAGCGCTTCTGATTGGACTAGTGAGATTGAGCGGAGACTCGGCCAGTCCTTGGCAGAGGCCCTATTCGGGAAGATTCGCGGGATCACGATCGCATCACCGGCACGGCAGGAGCTTCCCGAGGGGGCAGAGGACCTGTTCATGTGGAGCTTGTGGGCGAAGGACGCGGTCGCTGCGGAAGAAATCGAATCGCTGGTGCCAGCGCTGCTTTCGGCAGCGGTGGACGAGGCACTCGAGCCGGTCAAGGAAGTGATCGAGGGCCACCGAATTTTGTCGATCAGCAGTCCGAAGTTTCCATGGAATGCCCCCTTGCATTACGGGCGGAAAGGCACTCTGGTCGTATTCGGGTTGGATCGGCGGCTGGTTGCGGCGGTGCTGAAAGGACAAACCCTCAAGACTGACTCGCCCGAGCCGACACGCCGCGCGGTGAGCGAGCGGAACGTGATCGGCTTCTTGAACTGGGGTATCCACGTGCCGGCGTTGTTCGCGGATTGGAGTTCTCGGCCGCAGGTCGTGCAAGGCGTGGTCCAGCCCGTCGATCCTGAGGCGGTGCGGAAACGTTGGACGGCGATCGAGAGGTCATGGCGGG
>JAOAAM010000267.1 GCA_026418875.1 Gemmataceae bacterium
ACCCTCACCTGCGCACTGATGATCAGCCGACCATCCGCCTCCCAGGCGAAGTCGATGTTCACGCCAGTGATGGGCAGGGGGTGGCACAGCGGGATCAGGTCGGGAGTTCGTTTGGCCGCCATGATCCCGGCGAGTCGGGCAACTTCGAGGACGTCGCCCTTGCTCAGCCCTCGCTCTCGAATCAGCCGCGCCGTCGCCGACATCATCGAGACAACCGCCGTGGCCCGGGCAACTCTCACGGTCTCCGCCTTGGCGCTTGTGTCGACCATTCGGCTGGCACCACGCTCGTCGAAATGGCTAAGGCTAGACATACGACTCCCTCGGGGCTGCCTTCGGCACCCTCGTAACCGAATTCCAACAAACCGGTTAACCTCCGGTCGGCATATAGGGAGGGCGAGGGGCGGCAATTGTGCGACGTCGCTTCGCGGATCGATTTTCCAAATCGGTCCTGGGTGGTGCGGCGATTTTTGTCGTCGATTTAAATAACTGGTGCGAGCCGAGCGCTCGAGTCAGGGAGGTTTAAGTTGTCTCGGGGACGAGGTCGTAAATCGTCGCGGTGCCATCGCTGCCCCCTGCGGCGACCCAAGAGCCATCCGGAGAGACGGCGAGGGAACAGATGATCGGCTGCTCGAGTCGCCAGACATGTTGGCAGCTTCCAACTGTCCAATCCCAAAGCGTCACCCGTCCGCCGTCGCATGCCGTGAGGAGCAAATTGGATTCGGGGAGGAAGAGGATCTGCCGGCCGACGCCCTTCAGACCGCGTAAAACGGCCTTGGGCTGGGGATTCGGGGAGGCCAGGGACCAGACGCGGACGATTCGATCGACACCCGCCGAAGCCAACCATTTGCCATCGGCCGAGCAGGCGAAGCTCGTGATTCCGCCGCGATGGGCTGGGAAGGCGGCTGATTGTCGTGGCCCCATCCACCCCAGCTTCCAGAGTTGGATGCACCCTCCAGCGTCGCCGCACACCAGCCAACGTCCATCGTGGGAGAAGCCCACGGCTTTGACGTCGTCGGTGAACCCCTTCAAGCTCGTTCGCCGACGTGGCGGGCCGTCGCCACAATCCCAAATGGCGACACTCGGTCCGACGGCGGAGGCCAGGAGACTGCCGTCCGGGGCGAAGGCCATCGCCTCGGAGAAGGTCGAGCAGTCGAATGTGACCCGACCCCGAGACGGTGGCTCCCGCCAATTCCACTTCACCAGGCACGAATCCAACGCCGCGGACCCAGCGACGATCGAATTCCCACCCGGTGCCATCGCCACGACTTGGACTTCTGCGAGGTTCGGCTCCTGAAGCACCGCGAGGTTGCTGGGCGGGCTGGTCATCGCCCAGACTTGCAAGACGCTATCGACTCCGCCAGTTACCAGAACCGTGCCGTCCCCAGAAAAACATAGCGCCGTGACCGCGCCAGTGTGCCCGCGGAGCATCGCCACCTTCTGCGCCGGGACCGCCATCTCGTCGATCTCGGTGTCGTGTGCCGCGTTCCCACGGCCACACAGCGATGGAGCCGTGACCACCGTGACCACCTCTTTGGAATCGCAAACGGTGGAGCCTTGTTCCTCCGGGGAGAGCGCTGGTTCCGCAGTCGGGGATTCGGCTGGAGTTGCCCAGGGTATCCACGGTGCCACTGAGTCGACACGTGTCGCTGGAGCGGCGGCCTCGTTGATGGCCTGCGGGAGTTTCTCCAAAGACTCGATCAGTTCCAGGGGAGTCTGAAATCGGTCGGAGGGGGATTTCGACATCAACTTTCGGATCACCTGCACCAGTCGGGCCGGCACGTCGGGTCGTGCTTGCTCGATCGGGTCCGGGTCCATCCGCTGGTGCTTCATCAACTTTTCCATCACCGTCCCGCCGGGGAACGGCACTCGGCCCATCAGCAGGTAGTACATGGTTCCGCCGAGGCTGTACAAATCGGCGCGAATGTCGACCGAGCTGGCATCCAACGCCTGCTCTGGGGCGATGAAATCAGGCGTGCCCATGACCGCCCCTTCGCGGGTCATCGAGGGTTGCGTATCGATGACCTCGTCGGTGCGGGCCAGGCCCATGTCGAGGATTTTGATGGTGCCGAACGTGGAACCCGAATTCGCCGGCAACCGTCCGCCGCCGGACGGACGACTTGCCGTGTCGGCGAGTGCCACGAGCAGATTGCTCGGCTTGATGTCGCGGTGGACGAACCCTGCCTCGTGCGCGTGTTGCAGTCCCAGGGCCGTTTGCCGGGCGAAATCGCAAACCATCTCCCAGGGAAGCGGCCCCCGTTCGCGTACCAGCCGCTCCAGGTCTGGGCCATCGACGTATTCAAGTACGATAAATTGCAGGCCCCGGTCCTCGTCGGCGTCGCAGATGGCCACGATGTTGGGGTGGCTCAGCCGTGCCACCGCCATGGCCTCCCGCTTGAATCGCCTTTGGGCCCGCGGATTGGAGCGTAGAATTTCGTCCTTGATGATCTTCAGAGCCACGAATCGATTCAGCCTTTTTTGCCAGGCTTTGAACACCTGACCCATGCCGCCCGAGCCGATGGGTGACAGGATTTGATACCCGCCGATCACCAACTCAGGAACCCGCCCTTGCAGGGCCATCTCGGCTTGATACGACGTCAGCCATCCACGATGGACCAACGCGAACGCCAACTCTTGCGGGTCTTCGGAAATGGCCGGAAGAATTTCGGTCTGGAGTTTGGCGAATTGCACCGGCCTCAACAAGCCGGTACGGTGCAGGGCGTCGGCAACCTCCGCGGCCGTCGCGGGAGACACGACCAATTTGTTTTTCATTCCAAACTCTGCCGAGCGAAGTTGGACTTCAGCCAAACCATAGTTCAGAATGGCCGACAGGCAAAAAAATGAGAGCCGGATGTAAGCCCGATCTTGGCTCATCCGGCCCCACGGCGATACGGTGATGACGTTACGTTGAAATTATTTCGCCTTCAATTCCGCCTCGATCGCGGCAATCACCTTCGGATCGTCGGGTCGAACCCGCGGGGCGAATCGAGCCACGACTTCCCCATGGCGGTTCACCAAAAACTTCTCGAAATTCCAAGTGATGGGGCCGCGGAATTTCTCCGGCCCCTCTTCCGTCAGGTACTGATACAAGGGCGCGATGCCTTTGCCTTTGACCACGACCTTCGACATCATCGGGAACTTGACGTTGTACTTCGTGGAGCAAAACTGCTTAATTTCAGCATCGCTCCCGGGTTCCTGATTGCCGAACTCGTTGGCCGGGACTCCGATGATGACAAGCCCTTCCTTCTCGTACCGATCGTAGAGCTTTTGCAGTGCCTCGTACTGCGGTGTTAACCCGCATTGGCTGGCCACGTTGACGAACAGCACCACTTTCCCTTGGAACTGGGAGAGGTCCACCTCCTGACCGTCGATGTTCTTCATCTTAAATTTCAAGGCCGGACCCACTTGAGCGTCTCCTTTTTTGTCGTCGGCAGGCAAGGCCGTGACGACGAACAATGCCAAACTGAGAGCAAGCAGTCTTCTCATGATGACTCCTGGATTCGAGGGAATCGGCGGGCTGTGGGAACTTTGCGAACCCCGCACAGCGGGTCGCTCACTCTACAAATTAGACATGGCGTGATCGGGGATCAAGTTGGGCGTGTGCGATGACGCGGGCGGCCACCAAATTGACGACGCTCGAGTCGGTCACGATCCCGTCGAGGACAATTCAGTTCATGCTGAAGTCGGGCGGGAACTTGCGGGATCGCGGGGCTGACCCAGCGAGTGGCGTCAACGATCGCAGGGCACTCAGTAGCGCCGTCGCCCGGACAGCAACATCCGTCTCCGAGAGAAGCGCTTGCTTGGTGGACAGCTCGAATGGAAGTTGGTAGCTCAGGCAATCGCACAAGGCGCCAAGCGGCATTTCGCCCTCGAACATCTCCCTCAACGACTGCTGTCCGCCACCCGGCTCGACGAATCGGGGCAGAATCAGGTCCGCGAGTTGCTGCCTCAGACGGCGAGATTCACCCACCGGCATGATGATCTCGTCCGACATGGGACTGGCACGCGCCAGGCGATACGGCCGGTCGGTCGGCAATTCTTCCTCGATCCGAATTCGGGACAATCCGCG
>JAOAAM010000657.1 GCA_026418875.1 Gemmataceae bacterium
CGAACCGGGCGGTGGGGCTGGGATCATCGAACAGCGGCGGCAGCGTGAGCAGTTCTTCTTCCCACTCGAGCAGGCCGAATTGCCGGCGGAAGTCCGGATCGGCCAGCGCTCGGCGCAAGATTTTGCTGAACGCCGTCAGCAGATTCGTGGTGCGTTGGGTGAGGAAGCGATATTGATCCGGGAGCAGGAAGCGAGGGCGCAGCACGGTGCAGACGGGCCGGTCGCCAAAGTACATCCCGCGCCGCTGGGTCAGCCGATTCAGCCAGTCCTGGGAGTCGGCCGCGAGAGAGCCGACGGACAAGAGATCGTGATAACGCTGGATGACGTCGGCGAGGTGCATACTCGAGCCTCGACGGGCGACTCAGAACAGGCGCGACCAACGGAGGTCGGCCAGTTGGGGTCGGGGATTCAGGGCGTAGCGGATGGCCATGTCGGCCATGGCGCGGACGGCCCAGTCGAAGTAATGCGGCGTGAGCGAGTAGATGTCCATGTCCGGGGCGGGGTTCATGAAGTCGATGGCGTAAGGCACGCCGTCGCGAATCGCCCACTCCACGGAGTTCATGTCATAGCCCAAGGCCCGCACCAGCTTGAGCGAATCCTCGACCACACGCTGCCCCAGCGAGCGGCCCAGGTGGTCGTGATCGACAATGTATTTGCGCGCGTGGGGGTCGTAGCGCATTGGCATGACCTGCTCCTGCCCGATGCACAGGCATCGAACGTAATGATCGAAGCGAATGTACTCCTGGACGACCATGGTGAGCAGTCCGGACTGGTTGTAGTTGCTGATGAGATCGTCGAGGGTGTGGCAGACGTAGACGCCGCGCCAGCCCCCGCCGTGGGCATCTTTCAGGATGCAGGGTAATCCGCCGACCCGATCGACGATGCCCTGCCAATCCAGCGGATAGATGAGATTGCGCAGGCTCTCGTTTGGCACGATGCCGGGGACGTAGTCCTTGTTGGGCAGGACGACGGTTTTCGGATGCGCGATGCCCAATTTCGTTGCCAGCGAGGCACCGAAGAACTTGTCATCGGCGGTCCACATGAAGGGGTTGTTCACCACGGTCACGCCTTGGAGCACGGCGTGCTTGAGATAGCTGCGGTAATAGGGAACCTCATGCGAGATGCGGTCGATGAGGACGGCGTAAGGGATCGGTTCGTCCATCCCCGTGCCGCCAAGCTTCACATACTCGGCCGACACGTCGGCGTTCCGCTTGCGGACCTCGTCGATGAAGGCCGGCGGCCAAGACCACTCCCGCCCCACCAGCAGACCGATTTTTTTCATCACGCTGCTCCGGATCAATCAGTCATGTCCGCCGATGTACAGCGGCAACATGCGCTCCCAGACCGGCCAATCGTGGGCGAATCCGTCCCACAGCCGCAACGCATTGCCGATCCCCTTCGACCACAGCACATGCGACAGCCTTTGGTTGCTCTCGTGCAAGCGATCTTCGCGGCCGACAGCCAGAATAATATCGACTCGACGTAATTTTTCGATCCGCCACGGGTCGCGCTCGTTTGGGATGAAATCGACGGGGTTCTGGAACTAGATAGCGTCGCTGTAGTAGCC
>JAOAAM010000658.1 GCA_026418875.1 Gemmataceae bacterium
CGCTCGTAGATCAGCACGTTGGCATCGACGGCCATGCCCAACATTAGCACCAACCCGGCGAGACCGGGAAGAGTGAACGTGGCGTTGACGAAGACCATGAATGCCACGGTGAGGAGCAAGTTCGACAGCAGGGCGATGGTGGCGACAGCCCCGGCGAAGCGGTAGTAGACGCACATGAAGATGAGAACGGCCACGAACGCCCACACCACGGCCCGCAAGCCGCTCTCGATCGTGTCCTGCCCCAAGGTTGGGCCGATGGTGTTTTCGGAGACCGGCAGCGGCTTCAACGTCGCCGGCAATGCACCCGATCGCAGGATCGACACCAATGCATCCACTTTCTCCTGCGTGTAATTGCCGTGGATCTGACCGCGGCTCGAGATCGTGGATTGCACCGTCGCCGCCGACTCGACGTAGCCATCCAAGATCACAGCCAGCAACCGGCCGAAGCCTCCGGTCGGGAGGTTCTTCGACGTCATGATCTGAAATCGCCGAGCGCCTTGGCTGTTGAAGGCGAAGTCCACGGCCAAGTTCTGTTTCTCGTCAAACCCAGGTCGCGCATCGACCAGGTCCTGACCGGTCACCGACAGCCGCTCCCCCGTGTCCGGGTCGATCTCCGGGAGGCGGGTCAGGACGAAGTACTCATACTTCTTCGCCTCTCGCTCTCTTTCGGGGAGTTTGACGTTCTGGCATTTGCGGCTGAAGAGCAAGATCTGCGTGCCCGGCACCACGACGACCTGGTTCTTCTCACGAGCCTCTTTCATCCGCAGCCAGAGTTCGCTTGGCTCATTCTCGAATCGATTGGAAAGGCCCAGGCTTTCCCGTTCCTGTCGGCCCAATTCGACCCATTCGTAAGACGCACGGCCCAGAACATCCTCGCGGGTGGTGGGCCAATCGTTCGTGCCATCCTCCGGCGTCGGAAGCGGGGGCGGCTGGCCATTGCGTGCCCGGCGTTCGAGTTCCTCGGCCAGTGCCGCGGGGTTCGTCGGGTTGTTGAAGAAGTTGCGGATTGCATCGAACACCGGCTTGTCGTCGACTTCGTTGGCCAGCACGCGGAACTCTAGGCTGCCGACTTGTCGGATCTTCGCCTTGATCGCCTCGACTTCCTCGCCGGTGACATCCTTGCGTTGCTGCCCGGTGCCTGCCACGGTGCGGACGTGTTCTCGAATGTCTTCGAGCGGCTCCGGCTTGTACTGAGCGTTGATGATTTCTTCGATCTCTTCGCGCTTGGCGGTGTTACCGGTGGCCTTCTGCACGACCTCGATCAGCCGTTCTCGGGCACCTGGCGGGAAATCGCTCAGTTTGACGTCCGCCGCGTCCTTGACTGCCGGCCATTTGGCCTGCACCTCATCGAGAACTTTCCGCCATTCTCGGGCGTCGATGCGGTTAAAGATCGCATCGGCCAGGTCGTTGACCAAACCTCGGCTGACTTCGACTCTCTCGCCGCCGAGTTTCTCGGCGTAGTGGCTGTTCACCTGATCGAGGATTTCGTTCCAGGCGGATTGGGCCTTCTGCGCTTGCGCTGCTCCGCCGGTCGGCAAGATGATTTCGATGCGGGTGTCGCTGAGCGGCCGAATCGTCACGTTGTACAAGTCGTTGGGGTCGATCCGGCGTTTGAGGGCCGCCGCCAGGTCGCTTGGCTGGTAGCCTTCGGCCATCTGATGATCCGGGTCGATCTCGTAAATGAGGATCGTCCCGCCCACCAGATCGACGCCCAATTTGAAGCCGCCCAGCCCACGGTTGTACTTCACGACGGCCTGCGTCACGACGATCGCGCCGAGGAGGATGGGCAGCAGGCTGAAGACGACGCGCCAATACAGTCGGCTCACGGGCCGGAACAATCCGTAACCAATCGTGCCCAGCGACACGATGCCGAACAGAAGCCACAGCGTGGTGGACAACGTGGACATGGGATTCACACTCGCTCACAGTGACCGCTGGCCCCGGCAACCCTGCCAGGGCAACCTTAGACTTCCATCCCTCGACGGGGCGTTCAACCTTCCGACCCAGCCGGATACACCCGCACCACGCTGCTCTTCAGCACCCGGATGCGCGTGTTGGACTGCTCGTCGACCCGCAAGACCAGTTCGTCGTCACGGTTTTCCCCTTCCTTCCGATCGCGGATATCCACGACCACACCGACGATTCCTCCGCTGGTGACGACGCGATCGTTTCGCTTCAGCCCGGCCAACATCTGCTGATGTTGTTTGTGCTGACGCCGCATCGGCAAGAAGAGGAAAAACACGGCGGCGACCACCATAATAATCAGCATGGGGAGAGGGCCGAGTCCCCCCTGTGCTGCGTTATCGCCTTGCGCCCAAACGAGCGGTAATTCCATAGCTTTTGCCAAGTTCCGTATGAACCAAGCCCGACACTTTGGAATCGCTTATCCTAAGAATCCACCCGACCTCGGGCAAGGTGGGACGGGCACGGTGAGCATTCGGGCGTGGGTGCGTGCTAAATGCGGGGAGGCGGGGCACTCCCTTGACGATAGAGCGATTCCGGAGTACCTCACCTTTTTTCCTCCTGTATTTGCTCGACGACGATGGACGACGCCATTCGCAAAGCCGATGTCCTCATCGAGGCGTTGAGCTACATCCTGAATTTCCGCGACCGGCGGACGGTCATCAAGCTGGGTGGCAGCGCGATGGAAGATCCGTCGGCCCTGACGGCCACCCTCCAGGACGTCGTGTTCATGGCGGCGGTCGGCATGCGCCCGGTGCTGGTGCATGGCGGGGGAAAGCCGATCGACCGCGCGATGGCCCAAGCCGGATTGCGTCCGGTGAAAGTCCAAGGTCGGCGGGTGACCGACCCGGAGACGTTGGCCATCGTCGTCCGGGTGCTGTGCCACGAGATCAACGCCGACATGGTTCGGCAGATCCGCGACTTGGGCGGCCGAGCGGTGGGCATGCACACCGGGCCGATGCAGGCATTGTTCGGCGAGAAGCTGTGGCTCCCGGGCGAACGTGGGGAGCCGATCGACTTGGGTCGAGTCGGTCGGGTCACGCGGGTAGACCGTCGGCTGATCGACGACTTTTGTGCCGGCGGGGTGATCCCGGTGATCCCGTCGGTGGCGTTGGACGGGAACGGCGAATGGCTGAACGTGAATGCAGATACCGCGGCCGCCGCCGTCGCAGTCGCTCTCGGGGCCGAGAAACTGGTCTTCCTCAGCGACACGCCGGGCATCCTCGCCGATCGCCAAGATCCCGACTCGCTGTTGCCCTGCCTCGACACAAACCAATGCCACGACCTGATCCGCCAAGGCATCATCGACTCGGGGATGATTCCCAAAGTCGAGGCGTGCTTGGAGAGCTTGAGGGGCGGCGTGCACAAGACGCACCTGATTGATGGTCGGCTGCGGCACTCGTTGCTGCTGGAGATTTTCACGGATCGCGGAGTGGGGACGGAGATCGTGCTGTCCGCGGAGCCGTCGCCTGGGAAAGCCGCCGTGAGTCCTTGAGATTTTGCTCGTCGAATGGGTGGTCCATGACGAAGTCGGCCGAAGTCGCGGAAACATTCTCGCGCTATGTGATCGCCAATTACACACGCTATCCGGTGTGCCTGGTGCGTGGCGAAGGGTCGCTGGTATGGGACGCCGAGGGGAACCGCTACATCGACTTTTTCCCGGGGTGGGGCTGCAACTTGATCGGTCACTGTCCGCCCCGCGTGGTGGCGGCCGTCCGGGAGCAGGTGGGCGAACTGATTCATGTGCCGAACACCTGGTACATGGAAGCGCAAGGGCGACTGGCCGAGGCCATCAGCCGCCGCACCGACTTCCAGGGGAAATGCTTCTTTTGCAATAGCGGGACCGAGGCCAACGAGGCAGCGATCAAACTCGCCCGCTTGAACGGGGCGGAGAAGAAACGACACAAAATCATCTCGTTCCTGGATAGCTTTCACGGCCGTACCTTGGGTGCCTTGAGTGCGACGGGGCAACCGAAATACCACTCCGGCATGCACCCGCTGTTGCCCGGTTTTCGCTACGCCCCGTTTGGCGATCTGGAGCAAACGGCCAAGTTGATCGACGACGAAACCATCGCCATCATGGTGGAGCCGATCCAAGGCGAGGGTGGGGTCAATTTGCCCCCAACCGGTTTTCTGGAAGGCTTGCGCGAGTTGTGCGATCGGCATGGGCTGCTGCTGATCTTCGACGAGGTTCAGACCGGCATGGGGCGAACCGGCCGTTGGTTCGCGCATCAGCATTGGGGTGTCCTCCCGGACATCATGACGCTGGCCAAAGCCACCGGCGGCGGCGTCGCCCTGGGGATCATGGTGGCCCGGCCCCATGTCGCCGAGAAGCTCGTCCCCGGAACTCACGCCGCGACGTTCGGCGGCAATCCGATCGCCTGCCGTGCCGGGCTGGCGACCATCGAAACCATCGATGCCGACCAATTGCTCGCTCGCGCCGGCTACCTCGAACAACGGTTCCGCGAGCGGCTGGAGTCGTGGCGATCCCGCGCAGACATGATTCGGGAAATCCGAATCAAAGGGGCCATGATCGGGATCGAACTGTCGTTTCCGTGTGCCGAGTTGGTCCAACGTTGCCTGGAGCGGCGGCTGCTGGTCAATTGCACGCACCAGACCGTCCTGCGCTTGTTGCCCGCCTTGAACCTCCCCGACCCCTTGTTCGACGAAGGTTGTGCCATCTTGGAAGAGGTCATCCTCAGTTGGCGCCCCTGATGGCGAACGCCGTGGAAGCTGGTCCCCTGTGACTTCCGATCGGAGCGTGGTCCAGTCGGACGTGGAGTCTTGACGATGCGACATCTCACCGACGTGACCGACCTCACCCGCCAGGAGTTGGAGCTGTTGCTTGACACAGCGGCCCGATTGAAGACCGAGCGGAAACAACGAATTCCCTCGCAAACGCTGGCCCACCGCGTCGTGGCCCTGATTTTTGAGAAACCCTCGCTCCGCACGCGCGTCAGTTTCGAGTCCGCCATTATGCAGTTGGGCGGCAGCAGCATGTTCCTCCCCGCTCAAGAAGTCGGCTTTGGCTGGCGCGAGTCCCTCGCCGATGTCACCCGAACCCTCAACCATTACGTCGATGCGGTGGTCTTGCGCGTCTTCAAGCATGAGACGGTCCTGCACATGACCCAAGTCGCGGCCATCCCGATCATCAACGGGCTTTCCGACGTCGCTCACCCGTGCCAGGCCATCGCCGACCTGCTGACCATCCGTGAGCATTTTGGCGGGATTAAGGGCCGAACCGTCGTTTTCGTCGGCGATGGGAACAACGTGGCCCGGTCGCTGGCTCTTGGGTGCTCGCTCTTGGGTGCCCGCTTCCGCCTGGCGTCGCCGCCGGGTTACGGCTTCGAGGCGACGTTTGTGCAGCGATGTCAGCAATTGGGCGGCACCATCGAGGTGCAGGTCGATCCGATTCGTGCCGTCGCCGATGCGGACATCATTTATGCCGACGTGTGGACCAGCATGGGCCAGGAGTCGGAGCGCGAACAGCGATTGAAGACGTTCGCCCCGTACCAGGTTAATGCCCGTTTGCTGGCTCATGCCCCCTCCGAGGCACGAGTCTTGCACTGCCTGCCCGCACATCGCGGCGAGGAGATCACGGACGAAGTGATGGATGGTCCGCAAGCCTTGGCCTTTGAACAAGCGGGCAATCGGTTGCACGTCCAGAAAGCGATCCTCCAATTTTTGTTGAACTGACATGAGCACCACGCGACCGCGACCTGACGGCCGACACTTCGACCAGATCCGACCGCTCAAGTTCCAACGCCGCTACACGCGGCAGGCCCCGGGCAGTGTGCTGGTGCGGAGCGGTCGCACGACCGTCCTTTGCACTTGCACGGTGGAGCCTCGCGTGCCGGACTTCCTGGTCGGCACCGGAAAAGGTTGGCTGACGGCCGAGTATGGCATGCTCCCCGGTTCCACCCCCGGACGCAAACCGCGGGAAAAGGGGGGGAAAGTGGATGGCCGCAGCGTCGAAATCCAACGCCTCATCGGCCGCAGCCTCCGCGCCGTCATCGACCTCTCCCGCTTAGGCGAACGGACGCTTTGGCTCGATTGTGACGTGCTCGAGGCCGACGGCGGCACCCGCACCGCCGCCATCAATGGCGCTTTCGTCGCTCTGGTCGATGCCCTGACCTCCATTCGCCACGAGATCGGCCCGCTGCACGAAATCCTCAGCAGCAACGTCGCGGCCATCAGCGTCGGACTCGTCGAAGGGCAGCCCCGCGTCGATCTCTGCTACGAAGAAGATCGCGATGCCGAAGTGGACATGAATCTCGTCCTCACCGGCGACGGGCGATTCGTCGAGGTGCAAGGCTCTGGCGAGGAAGCCACCTTCACCCGGCAGCAACTCGACCAACTGCTGCGGCTCGGCGAAAACGCCATTCAGCAAATCGGTGCCCTTCAGAAAAAGTCCCTGGGCGCACGCTGGCCTTTCCTGAAGCGGACGTCCTCCTGACCGAGGTGAACTTCAGCGGCGAATCCCTCCACGGGAGCCTCCACCCCCGCCAATGTTCGGCACCGAGGGCATGCTCGGGACGCTGGGTCGTGCCGCCCCGCCCAGATTCGGCATGCTCGGGACGCTGGGTCGTGCCGCCCCACCCAGATT
>JAOAAM010000688.1 GCA_026418875.1 Gemmataceae bacterium
CGCATGGAGTCAGGTGGAGTTATGCCAAAGTTCGAGAAAGTAGAGACGCAAGTCGATTTTCCCTCCCAGGAACGCCATCTCCTGCAATTTTGGGACGAGATTCGTGCTTTTGAGAAGCTCCGGGCGAAAAATCGCGGCAAGCCGCGTTGGTCGTTTTTGGACGGTCCGATCACGGCGAACAACCCGATGGGCGTGCATCATGCTTGGGGCCGGACTTACAAGGATGCCTTCCAACGTTATTTCGCGATGACCGGCCATGAGCTGCGGTACCAAAATGGTTTCGATTGTCAGGGGCTGTGGGTCGAGGTCGAGGTCGAGAGGGAGCTGAAGCTGCAAAGCAAACGGGACATCGAAAACCTGGTGCCTGGCGATCGATTCGCCAGCATCGACCGCTTTGTCGCCCTCTGCAAACAGCGCGTCGACCGGTTCGCCCGGATCCAAACCCAGCAGTCGATTCGGCTGGGCTACTGGATGGATTGGGACCGAACCGATGAGGATTGGGCCAAGTCGCCTGACCACCGGAAATCTTACTTCACGATGTCGGAGGAAAACAACTATACGATCTGGTCATTTTTGAAGAAATGCCACCAACGCGGCTTGGTTTATCGAGCCTTCGACGCGATGCCCTGGTGCCCCCGCTGTGGCGTGGGTCTCAGCGAAATGGAAGTCAAAGAAGGCTACAAACAGACAATCCACAAATCCGTCTTCGTCAAATTCCCGTTGCGATCGAACGGCCGCTCTGCGTCAGGACAGGGGTTGAGAGAGTTCCTTCTGGTTTGGACGACCACACCGTGGACGCTCTCGAGCAACGTCGCTGCCGCGGTGAATCCGGACCTGCAATACATCCGGGTCCGCCTCAAAGACGAGATTTTTTATCTGGGGCGAGAAGCATTTAAGGCGGCGCGCTCGGCCGACACCCCAGCGGATGACGAGGTCGAGGTCGAGTTGGATCGACCCGAATCGGGCAAGACCAACACGCCGAAACTGCGGAGCATCGAGCAGTTCTTCAAGGAGAAGGCGAAGGAGGGTTATGAAATCCTCGGCGAATTGGCCGGGTCGGAGATGGTTGGTTGGGAATACGACGGCCCCTTCGACCATCTGCCGGCACAGGACCACCCCTCGGGGTTTCCACTCGAGCTTGCTGAGGTCGTGAAGCGGCAGAATTGGGCACCGAACCAATCCGGCAAGCAGTCGCACCGTGTGATTCCTTGGAAAGAAGTGGGGGCGACCACGGGCACTGGGATCGTTCATATCGCCCCGGGATGCGGCCAAGAAGACTTCCAACTCGGCAAGACCCACGGATTGCCCCCGATCGCACCGCTGGACGAGGCAGGGGTCTTTTTGCCGGGCTTTGGCGAATTGTCTGGGCGCTCAGCCGCCGACCCTGCCACGGCCGACTGGATCATTGACGACCTCAAACGCCGCGATCTGCTGTTCGCGGCCGAACTTTACCCGCACAGCTATCCCCATTGCTGGCGCTGCAAGATGGAGCTGCTCTTCCGCCTCGTGGACGAATGGTTCATCGACATGAAATGGCGGGGCGAAATCATGGCCGTGACTCGGCAAGTTCGCTTCTTGCCGGAGGCGATCAACGGCATGGCGCGGGAACTTAAATGGCTCGAGCAGATGCACGACTGGATGATCTCCAAAAAGCGGTTCTGGGGGTTGGCGCTGCCGATTTGGGTCTGTGAGGAGTGTTCGGCATTCGACGTGATCGGCGGTCGCGATGAATTGAAGGCTCGCGCGGTCGAGGGGTGGGAGCGATTCGAGGGCCACACTCCGCATCGGCCATGGGTCGACCTGGTCAAGCTACGCTGCTCCTGCGGGGGCACAATGTCGCGGATCCCGGACGTGGGCAACCCCTGGTTGGATGCGGGGATCGTGCCGTATTCCACGATGGGGTACAACCACCGGGGCAAGAAGGAACTTCCTCCCGGCGTTCCCCGCTGGGAGGATTGGTTCCCTGCGGATTTCATCACCGAGAGCTTTCCGGGGCAATTTCGGAACTGGTTTTACGCCATCTTGGCCATGAGCACCATGATGGAGAACCGCCCGCCGTTCAAGACGTTGTTGGGCCATGCCACCGTCCGCGACGAGCGGGGCGACATCATGAGTAAATCGAAGGGTAATGCGATCGAGTTCAACGAAGCCGCGGATCGCATGGGCGCCGACGTCATGCGCTGGCTCTACGCGCGGACGAACCCGGCCCAAAACATCAACTTCGGTTACGGCCCCGCGAACGAAATTCGCGCCAAGTTCCACCTGAAGTTGTGGAATAGTTACGCCTTTTTCGTCAATTATGCCCGCTTGGATCGTTTCGATCCCGATGCCCCACGAATTCCCGTCAGCGAGCGGAGCGACATCGACCGCTGGATCCTCAGCGACTTGCAGTTGCTCATTCGCACGGCTCGCCGCGCCTTCGAAGAGTTCGACCTGATGCGCTTCTGCCTCGAGACCGAGCGTTTTGTCGATGACAAATTGAGCAATTGGTACATCCGCCGGAACCGCCGACGGTTCTGGAGAAGTGAGGAGGGGGCGGACAAGCTCGCCGCGTATCAGACGCTTTACGAGGTGCTGACGACGCTTTGCCGGCTCATCGCGCCGGTGGTGCCTTTCATGGCCGAGGCGATGTGGCAAAACATCCGCCGTGATGCCGACCCGGAAAGTGTGCATTTGTGCGACTATCCCGAGGCGGATGAATCACTCGTGGACAAGTCGTTGTCCGACGACATGGAGACGCTATTCACTCTGGTAGCGCTTGGCTCCGCGGCTCGGAACGAGGCCAAGTTGAAGGTCCGTCAGCCGCTTGCAGAAATTCGCCTCGGGCCGGAGAAATTAGTCCGCCCGGTGGTGGAGAGGTTCGGCCAACAGTTGCTCGAGGAATTGAACATTCGCCAATTTCATGTGCCAAGCGAGGCCGAGGGGCCGCTGCGTCGGGCCAGGCTGGTACTCATCAAGAAGTCCGCGGCTCCAAAATTGGGACCGCACCTGAAAGCGGTCGAGGAGCGGCTTGCCTCCGCCTCGGTCGATGCCGATCGCTTGACCGCTTATCGAACGCAGGGGTTGACCGTGGAGGGCCGCGAAGGGCAGGTCACGTTAGTCTTCAACGAGGATTTTGAACTGCAATATGAAAACCCACCCGGATGGGTCGGTGCCACGGACGGTCGCTTCGAGGTCTTGGTCGACACCAGAATTACCGAAGACTTGAAACGAGCCGGCTTGGCTCGGGAGGTGGTTCGGCACATCCAGGAGTCACGCAAAGCCGCGGGCTTGGAAATGGAGGACCGCATCCGACTTTTCCTTCGCACGGATTCCCCGTTGTTGCAAGAAGCGGTGAACGCCCACCGCGATTACATCGCAGCCGAAACGCTGACGGTGGATTGGCCCGAAGACTTGCAACAACCCGACGGGCAAACTGAAGTGGCGATCGAGGGAAGCAAGCTGGAAATTCGATTGGCGAAAGTCTGAGCACCGGGAAAGGAGGCGTCAGGTCGCCTCGGATCCGAAGCCGATCCGAGCGCTCGCCGCAGCGAGTCGGGCTGGGTTCGGAGGATGCGATGGCTACGCTGGCCGAGTCGGCGTCAATTCGTTGATAAACACCAGTCGCCAGGGTCGGATCTCCCAGCGAACGAACACGCCGTGTTGCGCGAACGGGTCGGCACGCAACCAATCTTCGACTTGCTGCGGCGAGTCGGCTTCGTAGACGAGGCACGCCCCGCTATCGTCCTCGAAGGGGCCAGCCAATAGCAGCCGACCCTGGTCGTAGAGCCGGTTCAAATACTGCCGATGGTCCGGCCGGACTGCCGCAATTTTGTCTTTATCGGGGGTGTACTCGATCACCGCAGCGAATTTCACGACTTCGCCTCCTGCGTGATTTCGGCACCGGCGGTTCGATGCGACTCGGCCCGCAGCCATGCCTCCGCACCGAACATCATCGCCGTGCAACCAAAGTCCCCCGCCAACGTGAACAAAAGGAACAACAGCCCTTGGGCGTAACACTCCATTAACCCCCCGAGTGTGGCGGGATACAAGACCGGCCCAGAGCCGAGCGGGCTGAGTTGCCACCATGAGGCGAAGTTCGTGATGAGGAAGAATTGCACGCTTCCCAACCAAGTGACCAAGGTGACCCGCGGGGCGGATTCCCGGCCACGCAACAACGTTCGGGCCAGCAATGCGTAAATGACGAAGCTGATATACACGGGGAGGTTGAACGGCTCCCAGGCAAACATTCGGTACAGTACGTAATCACTCGCCGCCAGCGAGGCAAGCTGGATCGGGATGATGACGTAGAGGGGCACTTTGGCCCCGCCGAACACACCCAAGGCTCCATTGGCGGCGAAATTCGGCGGGCGAAGTCCGAAGGGGATCAAGCGGATCAATGCGGCGATGATGCCGTACAAGATCGCAAGTCGAATCGGGGCGGGGGAGCGCTCCGTCATCGGGTGATGTTTGATTCTCTGCGCGTGATCGGCTTCCTTTTCGTCGTTCATGCGGAGTATCGTAGGATGCCGCCCCCCGGGTCGCAAGTCGCGGCGGGGTGTCCAAGTTCCGGTCCATTGTCCGAGTTTGGCGTTCGGTAGAATTCCACTGATGCCCGCGACCATCGACGGAATCATTGAGCGTGTCGCCTTTCACAACCCGGAGAACGGTTTTGCCGTGCTCCGCGTTGCCCTGCCGGGTGCTGGCGAACCCATCACCTTGGTTGGAACGATCAGCGCCGTCAACCCCGGGGAGCAGGTTCGCGCGATCGGCGAGTGGGTGCAGAACCGGGAGCATGGCCGGCAGTTCAAGGCGAATTCGATCGAAACCCGGCCTCCCGGGACGATCGAGGGCATGAAGCGATTTCTCGGCTCCGGCTTGATCCGTGGCATCGGACCTCACTTCGCCCAACGCATCGTGGAACGCTTCGGAGCCAATACGCTGCGCGTGATCGATGAGAGTCCGCAGTTCCTCAGCGAAATTCGCGGGATCGGTCCAAAACGAATCCAACAGATTCGCCAGAGTTGGCATGAGCAGAAGTCGGTCCGTGACATGATGATCTTCTTGCAGTCTTACGGCGTCGGTCCTGCTCGTGCGCTACGGATTTACAAAACCTACGGCGATCAAGCGATGGAGCTGATCCGTGCCAATCCCTACCGCTTGTGCGAGGAAATATGGGGGATCGGCTTCCCCACCGCGGACCAACTCGCTTTGAATATGGGTTTTGAGCGGCAGTCCCTTGCCCGAGCGCGGGCCGCCATCCGTTATGTGCTGCGTGAGTTCAACGATCAGGGCCACGTCGCCTATCCCGAGTCGGGAGTGATTGCGGCCGCGGCGGAACTCACGGGAATCGAAACGCGGACCTTGGCCGAGGCAGTCGCTGTCGATTGCCAGTCTGGGGAATTGGTCCGCGATCCCAATGAGCGCAGTCCGAACTTTGCCGGGACTGCCTCATCCGCGGAGGAAGACGGCATCGGTCACGGTCGCCTCGCGGCAGTTTGGGTTTACCCGAAGGCGTTGTACCTCGCTGAGGTCGGCGTCGCCCGGCAAGTCGCATGGCTCCGGTCGCACCCGCATCCGCTTCTCGGCCTGGCCATCGATCCGCTCGTCGAGCGAGTCGAGGCAAAAATGGGTTTGGCCTTGGCTGTGCAGCAGCGCGAGGCGTTACGGGCCGCGGCTCAGGAAAAGGTGCTGATCGTCACGGGCGGGCCCGGAGTTGGTAAGACGACCATCGTTCGTGGAATCATTGAATTATTTGCCTCGTGTGGGAAGCGAGTCGCCCTTTGCGCCCCGACCGGCCGGGCGGCCCGACGCCTCAGCGAATCGACGGGTGTCGATGCCAAGACCATCCACCGCTTGCTCGAATTTGACGCTGCCGCCGGAAGATTTCGCCACGGTCGAGGAGCACCTTTACATGCGGATCTCGTCATCGTGGACGAGGCCTCGATGGTGGACCTCGAACTGATGCACCATCTGATGATGGCGATTCCCCGGCAAGCCTGCCTCGTCTTGATCGGAGACTCGGATCAATTGCCGTCCGTCGGTCCGGGGAACGTCCTGCGTGATTTCATCGATTGTGGTGTCATTCGAGTTGTGCGTTTGACCGAGGTCTTTCGCCAGGCGGCCGCCAGCTACATTGTCCGTGCCGCCCATTCGGTGCATCGAGGCGACCTGCCGGAGTCGGCCCCGACACCTCAAGGTGATTTCTTCGTCGTCGAGTCGGCCCAGCCCGAGACGATCACCGAGCGAATCTTGACGATGATCCGCGAACGAATCCCGGAACGATTCGGCCTCGATGCCCTCCGCGACGTCCAAG
>JAOAAM010000702.1 GCA_026418875.1 Gemmataceae bacterium
AACGTGCTGTATCCGGCCTGGCAGATGGCGTTGCTACGCTCCCGGGACCTCACGAGCCGGGTTGGCCGACCGAACTTGGCCCTGCCAGGGCGACGGATGGAAGCCATTGCCGCGGTCGAGCGGGCCTTGGCAGAGAATCGGGACGATACCGAAGCCTGGGAATTGAAGCGGCTGCTCTACGACGGTTTGACTTGGGAGGCGTACCAACAACGTCGGCCCGTCACCACCGACGAGTTCGACGCCGGTTTCGCCAAGGAGTTGGGGCGAGCCCTGCTGTCCGATCCGAATCGCTGGCGGCAGGGCTTGGAATTTCTGGAGATGGCGGCCGACGCCGACCCAGCCCATGCCCCCAGCACCTTTCTGGAGATCATGCAGACCTACGAGCGGCTGGGCGATGCCGACGCGGTGCGGGCCACCCTCGACAAACTCCGCGCCGCGGGCATGGCCTTCGGGCCGAAGAACTTGCCGACCGAAGAGGCGACGATCTTTTACCAGGCGATCAAACGGATGGCCGACGACGCCGCTTCACGGGACGATCCTCGTGCGGCGGTCTCCCTGCTCCGCTTGATCGTGGAGGGCGACCGAGCCGGCTTGCAGACCTTCCGACAACTCGCCGAAATGTACGAACGCTTGGGCGAGCCTCTGCCCGCCTTGCATTACAACGACCTGGCGTTGGTGTATCAACCCAAAGACCGCGACTTGCTCGAACGCAAGGACAAGTACTACTACTCGGTCATGCCGGAGGCGCTGGCCACGGCACCGGAGCCGATTCGCAAAGGTTTCGACGTGGAGTACTGCCTGACCAAGGCGAGACAAATCCTTGCCCGACGCGAGTCCGATCTGGCCCTGATCGACTGGGCCTTGCATTTGGCCCGGCTGGCGTCGGTGGTGCGGCCGCAATGGATCGAGCCGAAACTCCTCACCGCTCGAGCACTCTTGTGGAAGGGCGAAAAAGAAGAAGCGCTCCGCATTCTCGAAGACTTGCGGGAGGCGAAACCGGCCAAGTTCGCCGCCGAGTCCGAGGAGGAGGCGTGGTATCGCATGCTGCAAATGCTGGGCGATTTGTATTTGAACGAGTTCAACCGACCGGACCTTGCCATCCCGTGCTATCAGGAATTTCGTCAAAGTCCCAAGAGCGGGGCCGACACGCTGTTCAAACTGGCCCAAGCCCATGAAGCGTTGGGGAACTTGGACAAGGCACTGCGGTATTACGAATCCGTCACGGGCTATACGGAACACCCGAGGTACTACGATGCCCAAGCGGCGGTGCGGCGGTTGAAGTCGGGTAGCGTCGGCGGATGAGGGGGGCGGGCCGCGCGATCCGGAGTCTGGCTTTCGTCGATCGTGCTCATATCCTGTCCAGCGGAAACAACATCGAGCCAACAGCAATGATTGAGGTCGATCATCTGAGCAAGGATTACGGCCAGGTGATGGCCGTCAATGACATCTCCTTCCGCGTCGGCAAAGGGGAGATCGTCGGGTTTCTCGGTCGAAATGGTGCCGGGAAATCGACCACCATTCGCATCCTGACCACGTACCTGCCCGCCACCAGCGGCATCGCCAGGGTGGCCGGCTACGACGTGATGACGCAGTCGATGGAAGTGCGTCGGCACATTGGCTACCTGCCCGAGAATGTGCCGCTGTACAACGAAATGCGCGTCTCGGAGTACCTGGAATATCGGGCGAAGTTGAAAGGGGTGGAA
>JAOAAM010000743.1 GCA_026418875.1 Gemmataceae bacterium
GAGGTTTCACCGAGACGTCGGATTCTGGATTTTGCTTTGGATCTCCACCCAATCGATGCGGAGAACGACGCTTCATAGATGCTCGGCATCAGCTGAAAATCCAGAAATTCGGTCTACCGACATGGCAATGGAGGTTGCGGCGCTGTACACTGCCCCATCAATTTGCACCGAGATCTGCTGGACGCCAACGCGAGTGTAACATGTCGGAACTCGATCTGAGCAAACTGGAACAATTCGTGCGACGTGGAGCGGCGGCTCGTTCCCGGGTAATCCTCCAGCCCGCGGGAGGACCTGGGAGCAAAGTTTTCCCGCCGACGTATGCCGGTGCCGTGTACGCCATGGAGAAGCGACGGCTGCCAGATTACCCGCACCCGGTGGACTGCGTCCTCCTCGATTCGGTGCAGTCGCAAGCGAACCGGATGGAAGAGGTCCTTCAACAGGCGATCGACGAGGAGCGTATCCAGCTACCGGTGGTCGAGGTTGATTTCACCGACTTTTTTCCGGGAAATCGAATGCCGGAGTCACTGCGGCTATTGGAACCCGTGGGCAAAGTCACCTCGCTGCAAGCGCCTCACCGCATTGTGGATGCGATCCTGCGGGACAGTGTGGTCGCCGAGGAGGAAAAACCTTTCCGGGCTAATGACCTATCCAGGGAATCGAGTTACGGGCAGCGACTGCGGCGAGTGACAGCCCAGAATGCGACGGCGTTGTTCGAGCTTTGCCCCACGGCACTGCTGTTTGGCATGTGGGATTCGACTGGCCCGAAAGGGGGCCTCGGGGCGAAGTTTGAACGGGCGATGGTCAGCGAGATCGTGGGGATCAATGCGGTGCGTGGCTGCAAGACGAGCAGCCGGATCGATCCATTGGGGATTCAACTTCAAGCCGGCCCACTCTATCGAACCGCCGAGGGTGGTTGGACTCTCGACGAGGGAGCAGCGCTCGAGGTCAATGACAGGCCTGCCAAACTTGGCAAAGATGGTCGGCCATCCGAGGCAAATCATGGCAACGTGACACCGTCGGTCTCGGAGAAGGATCGTGACGGGGAGTTTCTTGCTGGCGGTGTGACCATTGACCGGGCGGAGCAGAGCATTGTTCTCTCATTTCCCGCCCTGCGGCGACTGCGTTTTCCACTCCCTGGGGATGTGGTGTCTCGGCAAGAAGTCGATGTGGCAGCCAGGACCGTACTGGCGGCGTTGGGTTTGAGCGCGGCAGCATTGATGGCCGAGGCAGGCTTGGACCTTCGCTCTCGCTGCTTGCTCTGGCCGACCGAACCGCTCCGGTGGGAGTTATTGGGTCAGCCCGGAGAAATCGAGAGCGGCGTCGTCGTGACAGCCGAAGCGGCCGTTGAGTTGCTTCGACAGGCGATTCAGAAGGCGAGGGATCTGGGCTTGCCCTGGCGCACGGAGCCGCTGCGGTTGGTTCCGAGCCAAGAATTGGTCAAGCTGGTGGTCAAGAGCCAACAATTGGCGGCGGCCCAGAGTGGCGAGGGGGCCGAGTGATGCCTGGTCTGACCATCGGCTGGGAGTATTTGACGGGCCGGTGTGTCGCGACCGATCCGTCGAGTCGGGAGCGGGCCGAGTGGCCGCCGCACCCGGGGCGAGTGTACCTAGCGTTGGCGGCGACATGGTTCGAGACCGGAGAGGACCCGGCGCAAGGAGAAGCCCTGCGATGGCTCGAGACACTCGGCGATCCGGAGATGTGGCTGCCCCCGAGCGATCGGGTGTTCCGGCAGACCGTGGTCGGCGTGTACGTTCCGGTCAACGATGCCGCCGGACCAGCCGCTTCACTTCTACAATCGGCACCGATCACTCGATCGAAACGGCCGCGGACATTCCCGTCGGTGTGGGTTGGTTCATCGGCGTGTTATCTGCACTGGCCGCAGGCTGCGGAGGAAGACGTGCAGCGGCATCGAGCCGCGTTGGCCCAACTTTGCGGTGAAGTCACTCGCATCGGCCATTCGTCGTCGCTGGTGCGGATGTGGGTTGCCGACGATGTCCCTTCCTCAGCCGAGTTGGAGTCCTTGGTCCCCGACGAAGGGCTCGCTGATCTGCGGCTGCGAACGAATCAAGGCGTCTCGATCGACCGACTTCCCGACGAAACGGGCATTCGGCAGATCAATGAATTCGCCCGGTTGGAGGCGATCCTGACCGCTCCGGCCGCTGACCCCGGAGGCCGAAAGATGAAGAGGCAGGCCCAGGAAGAGTACGAGCGGATTTTCGGGCAAAAGTGGGGCAAGCGTGCGACGCCGCCGCCCCTCCGTCGGCCCAGGCTCGGACTGTGGACCGGTTACCGTCGCCGAGATCCCCGGTCGTCGTGCCCGGTTCGGCACACGATTTTCGACCAGGATGTATTGATACTGAGCCGAGTAAGCGGTCCGCACTTGCCGCTCACCGCGACCGTAACGGTCACACAAGCACTTCGGGGCGCGATCCTGTCGCATCTCGGCTCGAATATCCCTGAGTGGGTGAGCGGTCATTTGGCGAACGGCGAGCCGTTGCGAGATGGCCGCGAGCGGCTTGCCATCATTCCGCTCCCCTCCGTTGGTCATGAGCACGCCGACGGTCACCTGCTGGGTGTGGGCTTGGTCTTCACCCGAGCGGTGCCTCGGGTGGAGCGTGGGAGAGTGCTGGGT
>JAOAAM010000750.1 GCA_026418875.1 Gemmataceae bacterium
GGCATGGACCCAAGAGAATTCAACGGACGTGCTGGCCCGTCAGAAGGCCGCCGCTTGGGAAATTTGGAAGGCGATGGAATTTCCCGACTCGCCAAACCCCGTCGAAACCACCCATTTCCTGGTGTACGGCCGAGTTGCCGAGGCGAAAAGCAAAGCGACCGCACAACTCCTGGAGAGCGCCTTCGCGACAGCGAGTAAGCCGCTGAAATTCACCGACAAGGATGGGCCCTGGCCGGGCAAGCTAGTCGTGTTCCTGGTCCCGGCTCGCAATGACTTCGTGCGGCTGATGCGGAAAGCAGCTCGACGTGCACCGGACAACGATGAATTCAGCCATGCCGAAATCTCCGGTGATCTGGCCTTGGTCATCGTCGGACCCTCGCGCTCGGGCGGCACCGAACTGGAGCAGGTGGCCCGGGAGGAAATGCTGGGACTGATGCTCGAGCGGAAATTGGGAGCGCCGCCGCCGTCATGGCTCCGCCAGGGTTTCGTGCGATCCACCGTCAGCCGCATCAATCGCCCGTCAGCCAAGGCGGCGGCATCGGCGACGGTTAGCTTCGGCGACCTGTGGAACGAACGATTGCCCGACCTTGCCCGGCACCAGGCGGCGACCTTCTACATCGACTACTGGGCGTATGGTCCGGGTAGCGAATGGTTCGACAAACTCCTCTCGGCACTTCGCCCGGGCGAGAACGGCCGGATGCCCCCCGCCGCCGAGGTGGCCCGAAGCCTGAATCTCGACGAACGCTCCCTCGACCTGCTGCCGCGTGCCTGGAAGAAGCCCGCCTCCGCCGCCTCCTCGCCGCCCAAGGGGAAGAAACCGTGACGATCTCAGTCGCTGGCGGTGGCATCTGTCCCGGCGACTTCGGCGTCGATGCTAACCCCCGTGTTGCTGAGAGCGACCGTGCTAGCTCGACCACGAGCCTCGCCGCAGGCATCGGCGATCGCTCGGCGGATCGCCTCCGAGATTCGTTCGAGCGATGCGGTGGACGTGTTCAACGGCGGCATGGCATAGACCACCGATCCTAACGGTCGCAGCAGCACGCCCAGGTCGAGGCAACTTCGACGGATTTGTCGGCCGATCCCGGCAAGATAACCTCCCGCATCCTCGAGTTCCACCGCCACGATGCTGCCCCGAATGCGTACATCTCGCACCCTTGGATGGTCTCGCAGAGAACCGAGAGACTCCTGCCAGAACGTTTCCATGGCAGCCGCTTTGGGCTGGGCGGTCCGGGGGAGCCGGCGCCAATTCGCCGCCGCCACAGCACAGGCGAGCGGATGCGCGGTGAATGAATGCCCGTGGAAAAACGTCTTGGCCGGATCGCTCGTCTCCCACGCTTCGACAATCGTCGGGCTGGCGATGGTTGCGGCCAGCGGCATCATCCCGCCGGTCAGAGTTTTGGCCGCGCAGATCAAGTCGGGAGCGATCGCCGCGGCTTGATGCGCCCACAGCGGGCCGAGCCGCCCGCCACCGGTCATGACCTCGTCCACGATCAGCAAGCTGTCATGTCGTTGCGTCACCTCGGCGATGTCCTTCAACACAGCCGGGGGGTGCATCCTCATCCCGCCCGCGCCTTGGACAAGCGGCTCGATGATGACGGCGGCGACATCACCCGCATTCGCCTTCAGGGTGTGGTCCAGGGCGTCGGCATCCAAGGGGATTTGAATAGCGCGAAACAACAGCGGTTCAAAATCGCCGAAAAACACTGGATCCCGACCGACGGCCATCGCCCCGAACGTGTCGCCGTGGTAGCCATGTTCAAAACCGACGAATAACGTGCGTCGCCCCTCGCCACGCCGAAGCCAGAACTGGTAGGCCAATTTGAGCGCGACTTCGACCGCGGTGCTGCCGTTGTCCGAAAAAAACACCCGCCCCCCGGACCAGGGCATGGTAGCGAGCATTTGCTCGGCGAGATCGACGGCCCAGGGATGAGTCGTGCCAGCGAAGTGAACGTGGTCGATGGATCGAGCCGCCTCCGTCAAGGCGTGGATCAACACCGGGTCGCGGTGTCCGAACAAGATCGTCCACCACGACGAGATGCCGTCGATGATCCTGCGCCCGTCGGCCAGGTGCAAGAATTCATCGCTCGTTGCGGTCACCACGATCGGCGGGTCGGGAGGTTGAAGCGACGTGTACGGATGCCAAACGGCTTGTTGATCGCGGCGGACCCAATCGGCCGACCTCGCCGGGTCCGGCCTCGCATTTTCCAGTCTCGCAGGATCCGGCCTCGCAGGATCCGGCCTCGCTGGGTCGGGCCTCGTAAGATCCGGCCTCGCTGGGTCGGGCCTCGGCGTTTCGACCAGCCATTCCGCCAGATCGAGCAAGACCTGCCGCTGCCGGCTGGCTGAATCCGCAATCTCCAAGGCGGTCCATTCCGACGAGTCACCCGGCCCTTCCAACGAAAACACTCGCGCCCCGCCGTGATGGGTGATTTCAGCCTCGGCGAATGGGTCGCGCGGCCCGATTAGGACGACGGCCTTCACCCCCAGCCCCTCCACGCTCAAGGCTCGAAGACATGAGAGGGTTCGTCCAACCGCACCGACGGCCGAAGAGGCCACCAAGAGCAGCGGCAGCCCCAACTCGCGCAAAAATTCAACTTGGAGCGAACCTTCTCCCCAAGGCGAGAGCGGGCCGCCGAAAGTTTCCACGATCAAGGGCGAATGATTCGGCCTTGCGGCAGCCGCATGTCGCGGCAGGGGGATCGACTCGCCTTGACGACGGGCCGCCAGCGACGGAGCAACGGGTTCGGCAAAGTAGCGCAGTGGCGGCCAGACGCGACAAGTCGGCACCAGCCGACGCACCCGCTGGCTATCCGATTGGCCTGTTTCCATCGGCTTCCAATAGCCATAACGATCGCCGAACACGCTCAGCCACAACAAGGCGAAGGTTGTCTTTCCGGCGTCGGTGTCGGTGCCAATCACGCAAAAGTCGGTCATCATCGGCCGATCACCTCCGCGATGGCATGAGCGAATTCGTCCAAGACGTTCGGTGCATGATCGGCGTGAATCGAGACTCGCAGTCGTGCCGACCCCGCGGGAACACTGGGTGGACGAATGGCACGGACGTCGAAGCCGCGGCGTTGAAGTTGCTCTGCCGCCCGAACGGTGGGACGGTCCTCGCCGATCACGATCGGCACGATGTACGCCTCGCTGATGATGTCGAATCCCGAGGAGCGAAGGGCGTCGCGGAATCGTTTGGCGTTGGCGTGCAGGCGTCGGCGGCCGTCGTGGTCGGCGATGGCCCGCTGGATGGCGTCGATCCAGCACGGAGCCAAGAGG
>JAOAAM010000774.1 GCA_026418875.1 Gemmataceae bacterium
GACAGCCCGGATACAGCCAGGGGCTGCGTCGAGCCGGTCCTTACGGGGGATACCTCGGTCCGCGATGGGATCCGTTGTTCGCGACGGCCGATCGCTTCGCCGGTGAATCGACCGACAGCGCCAAAGATTTTTACAACCCCGACATTCCTCTGGTCGGTGAGCCACAACTGCCGCGGCTGCAAGGCGATCTCACGTTGGACGTCCTCGACCGGCGACGAAGCCTGGTCGAGCAGTTGGACCTCCAAGTTAAAGCGCAAGATGCCGCACCGCATGCTCAACTGCGGCAAGCGGCGTTCGATTTGTTGCTCTCCCCGAAAGCGCGAGTGGCGTTCGATCTGTCTCGGGAGCCGGACCGGGTCCGCGAACGGTATGGCCGGGATCTTTTCGGCCAAAGCGTGTTGCTCGCACGGCGGCTGGTCGAAGCCGGGGTGACTTTCGTCACCGTCCACACCGAAGCCCGACCCAACGGACACTGGGACACACATGAGAATAATTTCAACATGCTGAAGAAACTCTTGTTGCCTTTCCTGGACCGGTCGCTCTCCGCGTTGCTCGACGATCTCACGGACCGAGGACTCTTGGAGGAGACGCTGGTGCTGGTCACGGGCGACATGGGCCGGCAGCCACGGATCAACCATGCTGCCGGGCGCGATCACTGGCCGCAATGCGGGTTCGCTCTGTTCGCCGGGGGTGGAACCAAACCGGGAACCGTCCTTGGCACGTCGGATCGTATCGGGGCCTATCCCGTGGAGCACCCCGTTTCGACGGGCGATTTGGCGGCGACGGTGTACCACCTCATGGGTATCGATCCCGAAGCCACGGTGCCGGATCACCTGCATCGGCCCATCCCGATCGCCCACGGGGGGAAACCGTTGACACCGATCCTGCACTGATCCGTCCCCGACGACGGCATCGCAATCGTAGCTCGCCATGCCCAGCTTGGCGTGGGACCGCCCATGCCCAACAACAGACCCAATCCGCTCATTTTCAAAAACAGAACAACGAATCTCGAATAGGATGTTGCGGGAGGTCAATGCCACTCGTCTCGTGCCACGGACCGGCGACTTGGAGGGTTCATCATGCGCCGACGATTCTTCGCCTCAATCGTGCTCATGGCCTGCGTCAGCATTGCGTCGGCCCAACAGGGGCCATCGACGAATCAACTGCTGCCGTTTTCGCAAGGAACCACGGTATTTCGTGATGCCTCGGGTCGGACGACAGGGACGGCGACGACGAACGGGAACCAGACGGTGTTTCGCGATGCTTCGGGCCGGACGACAGGGATCGCGACGAGGAACGGGAACCAGACGGTGTTTCGCGACGCTTCGGGCCGGACGACGGGAATCGCCACCCAGTCCGGCAACACGGTGACGTTTCGAGACGGCTCGGGTCGGACAACGGGAATCGCGAGCGGGAGTGACAATCAGACCACGCTCCGCGACGCCAGTGGCAGAACCACCGGTATCGTGTCGAAGCCGCCACCGAAAAAGTGAGTCGATCTCTTGGCAAGGCGATGGGGCGACCCGGAGTGCGGCTCGATGGGCGAGGCGGCCTAACGGTCGATCTCGCCCATGACGATGTCGATGCTGCCGACGATGGCCGGGATGTCCGCGATGAGGCAGCCCCGGCAGAGCGTATCGCAAACGCTCAGGTTGCAGAAGCTGCTGGAGCGTGCCCGGACTCGCAACGGCACGTTTTCTTTGGTCGGTCGGCCGACCACGTAGAAGCCCATCTGCCCGCGCGGACACTCCGTCTCGACGTAAGCCTCCCCGGGAGGGAGGTGCCGCGGCGGCTCGATGCGGTGCGACCCCTCCGCCTTCGGGTAACGTTCCAGGCCCTGTTCGATGATCTTGATCGATTCGACAACCTCGAGCATCCGCACCATGTAACGATGCCAGGCGTCGCCAATCATCGCACCCGGCGGGGTCCAGTCGCCGAAGGGCGGGATGATGGCTTTGAAGTCGTAAGTTTCGTAGCCGCAGTACGGCTCCATCTTCCGCAGGTCCCAAGCGGGATCGCCCTTGGTCGCATCCAGCGAACCACGGAGCATCGGACCACTACAGGCATGCGACAGAGCCAACTCTTTCGAGAGCACGCCGATGTTCGCGGTCCGCTTGATGAAGATGTGGTTCGTCGTCAACAGCGTGTGGTACTCGGCGATCCGCGGCTTGAAATATTCGAGGAACTTGCGGCAGCGATCGGTCCAACCGGGTGGCAAATCATCATGCACCCCGCCGATGGTCACGTAACTGTAGGTCAACCGAGCTCCGCACACTTCCTCGAACAGATCGAGAATCTGCTCCCGTTCACGGAAGGCATACAAGAACGGGCTGAACGTCCCTAAGTCCAGTCCGTAAGTCCCCATCGCGACCAGGTGGCTGGCAATGCGGTTCAGTTCGCAGATGATGACACGGATGACGTTCGCCTTCTCGGGCACTTTCATCCCGGCCAATTTCTCGACGGCCAGCGAGTAGCCGAGATTCATGTTCATCCCGGCGAGGTAATCCATTCGATCCGTGTACGGGATGAACTGAATCGGGGTGAGATTTTCGCCAATCTTCTCCGCACAGCGGTGCAAATAGCCCATGTGCGGCACCGCCTCGGAG
>JAOAAM010000805.1 GCA_026418875.1 Gemmataceae bacterium
GAATCGGGGCCAGCTTTTGGCGCTGCTGCGCGCGCGCTACACCGCTCCAATCGAGGGATTCTGGAAGACGCAGGGTCGGCCGTTCCTGGCGGCCGAAATCGAGGATGCCATCGTCCGTATGTTGAACAACAAGTGATCTGACTGTGATCGAACAACCCAGGATGTGCGTGTTGAACACCGAGTGATCCGACGCCGTGCGGCCGCCGACGCCGCCGCACGTTTCGAGGGAGGAAGCCATTGTCCGAGCCGATCAGCGCCAGTGACTTCGACACCGATCAGGAGGTGCGTTGGTGTCCATCTTGCGGCGACTACGCCGTGCTGGCCCAACTGAA
Organism: Gemmataceae bacterium; assembly: GCA_026418875.1. Classification (GTDB taxonomy): domain Bacteria; phylum Planctomycetota; class Planctomycetia; order Gemmatales; family Gemmataceae; genus CAKZUU01. The sequence goes on from JAOAAM010000805.1 coordinate 333, forward strand.
GCAAGTCTTGGCCAGCTTGGACATTCCCCGGGAGCGGTTCGTGTTCGTTTCGGGGATTGGCTGCGCCAGTCGGCTGCCGTACTACCTGAACACATACGGCTTCCACACGCTTCCGGGTCGAGCGGCAGCGGTGGCCACGGGCCTCAAGTCTGCCCGTCCCGATCTCTCGGTGTGGGTGATTACGGGAGACGGCGACGGGTGCGGCCACGGCTTGAATCACCTGCTCCACGCCGTGCGACGCAACGTGGACATTAAAATCCTGCTGTTCAACAACGAAGTCCATGGCCTGAGCAAGGGGCAGTTTTCGCCGACCTCACGCCTTGGGACTCGGACCCGAACCAGCCCGAACGGTTCGACCGAACGTCCCCTTCGCCCCGCCGAACTGGTCTTGGCCGCCGGGGCCACCTTCGTCGCCCGAACCATTGATGTCGATGGCGAGCACCTCAGCGCCACTTTGCGCCGCGCCGCCGGGCATCGGGGCACGGCCTTCGTCGAGATCCTGCAAAATTGCAAAATTTTCAACGATGGCGTGTTTGAATACGCCACCGACAAGGCCACCAAATTCGACCACGTCCTCTATCTCGAACACGAACAGCCGTTGATCTTCGGCAAAGACCGCACGAAGGCGCTGGTGTTCCGCGATTGGCAGCCGACGGTCGTCTCCTGGCACCCGGGCGAGACCTTCCCCGACCTGCCGCGGCACGATGAGCGATCGGCCCGCCCCACCATGGCTCAGGTCCTCGCCGGGATGACCGCCCCCGATTTCCCCGAGTGCCTGGGCGTCTTCCGGTGTGTCGAAGCGCCGACTTTTCATGCGGCACCCCTGTGGGATCCGGCGGGGGAAGCACGCGGTGTCGAGGAATTGTTCCTGGTCGAGGACATGTGGGATGTACAGGTTTGACCGCTGGTGCGGCAGGCTGGTCATGCTGGCCGCGTTCGTGTTCCTTCTCGGGCCGCTCCTGCCGCTACCGGCTCAGGCACCGCCGAATTCGGCCGATCCGCTGCATCGCGCCGTGGCCGCATTGTACGATGGCATTCAGGAAGCCACTTTGCCCAATGGCTTGCGCGTCGTCCTCAAGCCCATTCCCGACGCCACCACCGTCACCGTCATGACGGTCTACCGCGTCGGCAGTGCCGATGAACAACTCGATCAAACCGGGCTAGCGCACTACTTGGAACACCTGATGTTCAAAGGAACCCGGCAACTCATGCCCGGCGACATCGACCGCATGACACGTCGCGCCGGCGGCCGGAACAACGCCTACACCACCTACGACTTCACCAACTACCACTTCGACTTCGCCTCCGGGCGCTGGGACACCGCCTTGCGCATCGAAGCCGACCGCATGCGCAACTTGCAGATCGACGACCAACACGAGTTTCAGCAAGAAAAAGGCGCGGTGATCGCCGAATTGGACGGCAACGAAGACGTGCCATTCGACCTGGAAAACAAGACCATCCTCCCCCTGCTGTTTGGCGAAAAATCACCGTACGGACATCCCGTGATCGGCGAGAAAACTCACGTCCGAAACGTGACGGCGGAACAGATCAAGGCCTTCTACGACCGTTGGTACCACCCCAATAATGCGACCATCGTGATGGTCGGCGCATTCGACCCGGTCCAGGCGCTGGAGCTGATTCGCGAGTTATTTGGTCCGATTCCGGCGAAAGATCTGCCGCCGCGACAGGCCTTCGAGGCACCGCAGCGCGAGGAGCCAGTCCTGGTGGAAATTCCGTCCCGCTTCGAGACCGAGCGACTGGTCTTAGGCTTCAACACCTGCCGCCGGGGCGATGACGACGACTATGTCTTAGACGTGATCGAGGCACTGCTCAGCGGCGGAAAAACCGGCCGACTGTACCGCAAACTGGTGTTGGAAAAGGAGGTCGCCGCCGAGGTCGTTTGTGCGAATCAGACGGGCTTGCACCCCGGGTGGTTCTCGATCGAAATGGAGATCACCCGTGGGACGGATCGGCAGCAGGCGGAAAAGGCGTTGCTGGAGGAGTTGGAGCGGCTGGCGCGGGAGCCGGTCACGGAGGCCGAATTGCACCGCGTTGAGCGGAACGTCGTGGCCGGGATGATTTTCAGCCATGAAGACCCGCACGACCTGGCCGACAGCATCGCGGAGGCGGTGGCGACGGTGGGGCTGGATTACCTGCGGGGCTACCTGCCACGAATCCGAGCCGTGACCCCCGCGGACGTGCAGCGGGTGGCAAGGAAGTATTTTCAGCCGCAGCGGCGAGTCGTCGTCGCTTCGGTGCTCGGCAAGGACGAGTCGGCTCGATCCAATTCCTTCAAGACGAGGGGGGGCCGGGGGAGTGCGTTGCCCCGACCGACTGTCGCCACCGCGTCGAGAAGTCGCCCCGCCGACTCACGCCAACTTCGCAACCCGCCCGGCCCGCTCGCCTCGCCCCCGCCCAGCTTGGACCTCGCCGCCACTCGCTGGGTGACGTTGGACAACGGCCTGACAC
>JAOAAM010000013.1 GCA_026418875.1 Gemmataceae bacterium
ATCTAATCCCGTTCGCTCCCCTGGCTTTCGCGTCTCAGCGTCAGGTGGGGTCCAGGACCGCGCTTTCGCCACGGGCGTTCCTTCCGATCTCAACGCATTTCACCGCTCCACCGGAAGTTCCCGATCCCCCTACCCCCCTCCAGCCCGGTCGTATCCGCGCCCCTTCCCCGGTTGAGCCGGGGGCTTTCAGCAACGGACGTGCCGGGCCGCCTACACGCGCTTTAAGCCCAGTGATTCCGAATAACGTTCGCACGGTTCGTCTTACCGCGGCTGCTGGCACGAACTTAGCCCGTGCTTCCTCCAGGGATCGATCAAGCTTGCGCCTTTCTCCCCCTCGACGGCGGTTTACAACCCGAAGGCCTTCGTCCCGCACGCGGCGTCGCTCGGTCAGGCTTGCGCCCATTGCCGAAGATCCTCGACTGCAGCCACCCGTAGGTGTCTGGCCAGTGTCTCAGTGCCAGTGGCGCGGGTCGTGCTCTCACACCCGCTACGCATCTTCGCCTTGGTGGGCCGTTACCCCACCAACTAGCTAATACGACATGAGCCCCTCCCGAGGCGAAATTCCTTCCCCGGCAAGGAGATGCCTCCCCGCCGAATCGCCGTGTATTACCCACCCGTTAGGATGGCTATCCACGTCCCCGGGGTAGATTACCCATGCATTACTGCCCCTTTCGCCACTTTCCCCGTATTGCTACGGTTCTCGTTCGACTTGCATGCCTAATCCACGCCGCCAACGTTCGTTCTGAGCCAGGATCAAACCCTTCAAAAAGTTGTTCTATCGCTTCGCCTTGCGGCGTCGCTTTTCTGAAGTAGTTTGATGTCGCCTGTTCGGCTTCGACTCACTCGGAACATCCCGCTGAACGCCCTCGCGGACGACAGCGGTTTGCGAGAGTGCGTCGCCGCCTCACCGGCGTCTCACACCCTCGCATGGCTCGTTTTGCGGTACAACCAAGTTGTCAAAGATCCACTCGAAAACGACTCTTCACGCCTCCGCGGGCATCGGGTTGGATGCGCCCATCGCCCCAGCGATTCGCGATTCGTCGTCTTTTGCCCCGTCAGTGACTGGGCATTGCTCATCCTAAGAGTGTCGGTCCGAGGTGTCAACAGGCAGGCAAAAATTTTTGGAAAAAATTCCCCCGCGCCAAACCCGCCGTCGCAAAAACCAGCTCACGCGACGGCGAGGGCGCATCGCAAATCGCTGCCTATCTTGATTCTTCGATCAGCCCCCGTCAAGACCGACGCCCTGCTTTTCCTCGATTCTTCTCCCGAATTTCCTCAAACGCCGCACCGATCGGCCGCCCCGCAGCGTCGCCCCAGCACCACCCGAGCCTCGGCGATCATCAACGGAAACCTTCCCATTTCAAAACCTTACGCCACCGCCTCAAGACCGTTAAGGGTCGGGAAGACGGCAAAGACGTTGAACCGGGCACCGCCCTTCCCCACGGGCAAGAACTCCGCGATGTCGATGTCCGCCCCGCCATCGATCTGAACCCCGCCTTGGAACTCAGCAAAGTCGTCCACATCTCCGGGCCAGCCGATGGTCAGCAAGTCGCTTCCGGAGCCCAACTTGAACGTCACGGCGTTTTGGAACACCGTCTTCTGCCCGGAGTCCCCGAACTCGATCCGCACCCGGTCGTTCCCGTCGCCCATCACGATCGACACGGCTTGACTGAATGCACTGTCGTCCACCCTCAGATCGTCATCGCCGGCCCCTAAGTCGAGAACGACCGGGCCGACGAATTTCCCTTGCCCCACAATGAATTGGTCCAGCTCGCTCCCGGTTCGGATCGTGGTGGCACCGCCGACGGTCGTCGTCCCAATCGAGACGACGTCCGTGCCCGCGCCGCTGTCGATGGTCAATTTCCCGCCGATCGCTTGTGTTCCCGACAACCACATCTGGTCCGCCCCCTTGGAGGCGTACACCCCGACATCCCCGAGCACCGTCAGGTTGGCGTTGGAGATCATCCGCAAAGCCGAATCTCCGATCGACTTGACCTCCAGACGCTTCATCGAGATCGTCGCCGACGCTCCGAGCGTGACGATGTTTAGCCCCTCGTCCGCCAGGATCGTCACGCCGCCGCTGTACACCTGATTCAGTGATCCAAGGGAGATGTTGGAATCTCCCTTGCCCACGTTCCAACTCGTATTACCACCAATATTCACACTTGCCCCGGTCAGTTGAACGGTATCCGAGCCGACCTTCCCAACATAGATTAGATTTCGCCCGACGTTTAATACTTTCGTGACCTTCGTTTCTCCTCCTCCGGTCTCGATTCGCAGATCCTCGCCGACGGATAGGTTCGCACCGAAACGAATGCGATTATTCAGCCCACTGCCCGAGAACAGTAGGGACTTACCGACGCTGATCTGACTGGTCGCGTTACCTTCGAAAACTCCTAATTCCGTACCGAATTGAACGGCCATCTTCCCACCGACAATCAACTCTTCGTTGATGAGATTCACGCTGTCGTCGCCGGCCCCGTTGAGAACCACGAAATCACCCGTGATTTTCGTCCTACCTGAAATGAAAAAAATCTCCGAATTGCCATGACCGTTGTTGATCGTCAGGTTGCCATTGACCGTCGTGGCTGCGAATTGGACTAAGTCCGTCCCGTTCCCGTTATGAACCTTGAAGTGACCGTTGATGGTGTTCGTTTTTCCACGAATATTGACAATGTTGTTTCCACCGCCGCCAATCACCGTCACGGGGCCGAGTGTGACGCTGCCGCCGGGATCGCCAATGCGGACGACATCATCCTCGCCATTGCCGGTGATCGTGAGTGGTCCGCCGATCGTCAAGCTGCTGGTGTTTGCCAGGTCGACGCGGGAGATGCCGGGGCCAAAGTTGATGTTGGCACTGCCGCCGATACTTAAATTCGCCCCCTTCGCCTCGACGAGATCCTTGCCCCATCCTGAGGTGAGTTTGAAATCATTGGTGATGTTATTCTTCGGACCACTGAAAAAGACGGAGGTGGCGCCATTCCCGGCGTTGATGGTGACCGAACCGGTGACATCGACCGAGTTAAAAGTGATGCTATCGTCCCCTGCACCGGCATTCAGATTGATCTTCCCGGTGTGTTTGTGGGTGTTGCCGAGGAAATGAATCTGGGTATTTCCTTGGCCGAGGTTGAGCGTGACGCCTTTGCCGACCACCGTTCCCCCGTCAGTTCCCAATGTGAAACTATCATTGCCGTGCGAGCTGTTGACTGTCAGAACATCACCCAGGGCGATGTCGTTCGCTTGAAGGGAGACAAAGGCATGCCCGAGACCAGTGGAGATATGGACGGTTTTGGAGGTGGCGAACCGCTTGCCCGATCCCACCACGTTCAATTGATCGTGCGAGTTGACGATTTGAACCTGGCCGATCTCGATTTCGTCGCTGGGTGAGCCCCCCAGCTCGACGAGATCATTCCCCGTTCCCGTCTGGGCGGACAGCGAGCCGACAATCACCAGTTTTCCACTGATTGCCCGCAGGTGATCGTTCCCGGCATTGCCGGTGAAACTGATCGAGCCGAGTTGATTGGTGCCGACGCTACCGTCGAAAGCGAGCGAGTCGTGACCGTTGCCGCCGATGAAGGTCAACGCACCGGAGAGGTTGGCGGATTGAACGATCACCGAATCGTTCCCTTCCCCAAGGTCGATGTGGATGGTCTTTACCCCGGCGAAGGCGGCCGACACGCCGCCATTGACCAGAGTGCCGCCCAATCCATTCACTTGGAACGCCCCCGGGGCGGTACCGACGATTAAGAGTTGGTTGTTATTGTTGCCAGCGAGGATGCCGACAGGGGTCAGATCATTCATGCCGAGGATCGTCAGTTTTCCCGAGGGCACGTCGAGATTCGCCGTCACGTTCCCTGCGGGAGCGATCCGTGGGTCCAGCTCTTCGACCCGGGGGCGAAACACCGAGCGAGCTTGGGGGTTACGTCGGCGACTCATGAGAGTATCTCTCGATTGATCAATAATTTAAGCAGATACACGAGATGCGATCTGAACCCCGGGCCGATGAGGAAACGCAAGCGTCGTCCCCCATGCCAGTGGGCGCGGAGTCTTGGGTGGCACGGCTGGGGCGAAGTCCCGAGTGGAAGTCATGCAGATGCAGAGTTCCTTATTTCGGCCAAGTCGTGGGGTGGCCAAGGCAGGTCCAATTTGGATTCCATGATATGCAAGTCCATTCAATTCAATGACTTAATTTTTGAGTCGAATGCGATGTCACCCATCCCGACGATCAGCTGACCGAGGCGAGCTTCCGAGTCGAACTGGTCGTTCGGTCGGCCCGACTTGACTTTGCCTCCGACCATCCAAGGCTTGACGTTGATTGTCGCCTTGCGTTCCCCCGAGGCCGAGACGGCATCGCAACCCTCGACCCCGCGGCTCATGGGCACCGCTGGGGCGGTCGACGAGACGTGGACGGGGGTCAGGGCCGAAAAGATTGGAATGATGGAAATGATGGGAAAAGTGCGGGCTGCCATGGAAGGTGGGAAGATGATGAACGATCGGCTGAAACATCCATTACCGGCAAGGTGGGTCCGGCGCTGGCCTCTGTCGGGCGAGTGTTCGGAAATCGAGAGTGGGGACGCATCTTCATTCAACGACACAGCAGCAGGTCGAGGCGGATCGGGGCCAAGGAAATTTGCAAAATCTCCGCTTGCCGTCTTGACATGCGGCCGTAAACTGAAAAGTTCCCATAGGCTCAAACGAGGGGCGACCCTGGGAGGGTGCCATGAAAGTACGATCAAGCGTGAAGCGGATCTGCGAGAATTGCAAGCTGGTGCGCCGAAAGGGCACGGTGTACGTGATTTGCAGCAATCCGCGGCACAAGCAACGGCAAGGTTGAGAGAGGACCCACAATGCCTCGCTTAATGGGCGTGGACATTCCCGCGAACAAGCCGACGCACATCTCGCTGCGGTACCTGGTGGGGATCGGTCCGACGACCTCGCGCGAGCTTTGCGCTTTGGCGGGCATCGATCCGCATCGCAAAGCCAAGGATCTGTCGGACGAAGACCTCGCCCGGATTGCCAGCCTGCTCGACAAGGAGAACTTCCTGGTCGAGGGTGCGTTGAAACGCCAGGTGCAGCAAAACATCGAGCGGTTGAAGCACATCGGCTGTTACCGCGGCATCCGGCACCGCCGGGGACTGCCCGTCCGCGGTCAACGAACGAAGACGAACGCCCGCACTCGGAAAGGCCCGCGGAAGACGGTGGCGGGCAAGAAGGGCGTGAAAGACATGCGTTGATGCTTTGTCAGAGCTTGGGGTGGGGCATCGTACTATTGGCTGGTCGGTGCCCGGCCTGCCGAGTTGACAGGACCATCCGAACGAAACTTGGGGAACCATGGCCAAGAGCAAGAAACGCAAACAAAGACGAAACGTCACGCGGGGCATTGCCCACATTCAGTCGACGTTCAACAACACGATCGTGACGATCACGGACATGAACGGCGACACGCTGTGTTACGCCTCGGCCGGGACGGTGGGTTTCAAGGGGAGCCGGAAGAGCACGCCGTTCGCCGCCCAGCGAGCCGCGGAAGAGGCAGCCGCCAAGGCGGCCAAATTCGGGCTGAAGGAAATCGACGTGCACTTGAAAGGTCCCGGGTCGGGCCGGGAGTCGGCGGTGACGGCCTTGCAGAACGCGGGCTTGGTCATCAAGGCCATCGAAGATGTCACACCGCTGCCCCACAATGGCTGCCGCCCGCCCAAGAAACGCCGGGTTTGACCCTGGCTTGGCTCGAGGGTCCCACGAGAACGGCCCTCGGAACTTGTCTTTGTCCATCGCGCGGTGCCATCCATCGCGGCCCCCTCACGGGGCACAGCCACGGGAGATTTGTTCCTTAACTCCAATAACTCCGAGAGACAGACGGCTAAAACATGGGACGCAATCTGGATCCAGCCTGTCGACAATGCCGGCGCGAGGGCATCAAGCTTTACCTCAAAGGAAAGCGTTGCGACTCGCCGAAGTGCCCCATCGACCGCGATCACCCGCCGCCCGGGATGCACGGCACCCGCCGCTCGAAAGCGAGTGAGTATGGCATCCGTCTGCGGGAAAAGCAGCGGCTGAAGCGGTTTTACGGATTGTTAGACCGGCAATTCAGCCGCTTCTTCAAGCTCGCCGCCCGCTCCCCCGAAAACACCGGCGAGCAACTGCTCAGCTTATTGGAACGGCGGTTGGACAACGTCGTGCATCGCCTCGGCTTCGCCCCATCCCGCCGGGCTGCCCGGCAGCTCGTCTCGCATGGCCATGTCATGGTGAACGGCAAGGCGTGCAACATCCCCAGTTTCCTGCTGCGCGTGGGCGACACGATCCGAGTCAAGACGCGGAACGAGAGCCTGACGCTGGTGCGGAACAACTTGCAAGACACGCCGCAACAGGTGCCGGATTATTTGGAGATGATCGGCACGGAGCCGCCCGAGGCCCGCATGATCCGGTTGCCCAGCCGGGACGACGTGGATCCGCGGATCAAGGACATCCGCGAGCAGCTGATCATCGAATTGGTCTCGCGTTAGTGGATGCGTGTGGGAAGCGGCACGACCCGCTGCCGCTCGCCGGAATCGCCAAGGCCCGAAGCGACTGGCAAAGTTCGAGGACCCATCCCATGAGAGTTCGCTGGCGAGGTTTGGAATTGCCCAGCCGCGTGGTCGCCGATCGATCCACGCTGACCGACACCCACGGCCGATTCATCGCCGAGCCATTTGAACGGGGCTTCGGCATGACCGTCGGCAACAGCCTCCGTCGCATCCTGCTCTCGAGCTTGGAAGGCAGTGCCGTCACCAAGGTGAAGATCCAAGGGGTGCTGCACGAAATCACCACCATCCCCGGTGTGGTCGAGGACGTCACCGACATCATCCTGAACATCAAGAGCCTGGTGGTGAAGAACACGGCCGATCAGCCACGCATCATCCGGATCGACCGGCACGAGCGTGGCGTGGTGAAGGGGAAAGACATCATCACCGATGCCGACGTGCAGATCATCAACCCCGAACACGTCATCGCCACCCTGAATGCGGACGTTCCCTTCGTTATGGAGATGACGGTGGAGAACGGCCGGGGCTACCGCACCGCCGACGAAATCGCCGGCAAAGAGCGGGAAATCGGCGTGATCCCCGTGGATGCTAGTTTCTCCCCCGTGTTGCGCGTCAAACACGAGATTGAGGAGACCCGCGTCGGTCAGCGAACGAACTACGACCGCCTGATTCTCGAAATCTGGACCAACGGGACGGTGACGCCGCAGATGGCCCTCGTCGAAGGTGCCAAGATCTTGCGGAAGCACCTCAACCCGTTCGTGCAGCATGCCGAACCTGGTCCCGAATTGCCCCTGGACGAGCGGGGCGAATTGGCCACGGTCAGCCCGCACGACGTCGTGGACATGGAGCTGGAGCGCAAGCTGAACATGAGCCTGGCCGAGTTGGAACTGTCCGTCCGGGCCACCAACTGCCTGGAATCGGAAGGCATTGCCACGGTTCGGGACCTGGTCTCGCGGACCGACGAGGAACTGCTGGAAGTCCGCAATTTCGGCGAGACCACCTTGCGCGAAGTTCAGAGCAAACTGGCCGAACACGGCTTGTCGCTGGGAATGAAACTGCCTGCCCGTCGCAGCTAGTGGCTGCGGGGCCCACCGCCGAATCGCGTTGGATTCCGTCTGGGAGACGCCATGAGACACCGTAACGCAGGTCGGACGCTTAGCCGCTCAGCCTCGCACCGGCTGGCTTTGTTCCGCAACCTCACCCGCGCCTTGGTCGAACACGAGCGGATCACCACCACCGTACCCAAGGCGAAAGAGTTGCGGCCGTTCGTCGAACGCATCATCACGATTGCCAAGCGTGGCGTGGCCAGCGGCGACCCCATCAAGACGCTGCACGCCCGGCGGCTCGTCATCGCCCGGCTTGGCCCCGTCGCCAAGGTCGAACTGCTCGATGTCAAGGGCGAACCGACCGGCAAGACCTTGCTCAAAAAGATTTTCGACGATCTGGCCATTCGCTACGCCGATCGACCCGGCGGGTACACCCGGATTTTGAAGCTGCACAAGCGTCGGCTGGGTGATGCTGGCCCAACCGCCATCATCGAATTACTCAAGCAAGGCGAGGTGAAGGCGGCGAAGAGGTCGGCCGCTCCGGCCACCACGGCCCCCACTCCGCGGCCTGAACCCAAGCCCGAATCGGCAGCGACTCCCCCGAGCGAGTCGCCGGAGGCTTCCGCATCGACCAATTCGCCGACCGGCCAGGAAGCAGCCGCCTCCGAGCCGAAGTCGAACGAATCCCAATCCTGACTCGCCCTCGGCGCGGGATGGGAATCGGAAAGGCGAGCCAACGAGGGGCCCGACGCAACGGGGCGTTGGGTCCCGTTCTTTTGGGGCGAATCGCCGACGCCTTTCTTGCCGACACGAACGACTCTGTCGAGTTTGCACCTTGGCCCGGGGTAACCTATGGTTGGGCGAAGAGATTCGCTGACCCCGAGGCCCTTGCATGTCCGCCCATTATTGTCCCCCATCGGCTCCGACGAATGCCGCGACCGACTCGATCGAAGTCTCCGTCGTCATGCCCTGCCTGAACGAGGCCCGCACCGTGGGGCGATGCGTCGCCAAGGCGGTGCAATGCCTCGAACGATTGGGCATCCGCGGCGAGGTCATTGTCGCGGATAACGGCAGCACCGACGGCTCGGCGGCGGTGGCACGGGAGCATGGGGCCAAGGTCGTCCATGTCGCGCGAAAAGGTTATGGCAACGCGCTGCAAGGCGGAATCGCTGCCGCTCGCGGACGATTCATCATCATGGGCGACGCCGATGACTCCTACGACTTCAGCCGCCTGGAGGCATTCATCGAGAAACTGCGCGAGGGCTACGACCTGGTGATGGGCAATCGCTTCCGGGGCGGGATCATGCCCGGGGCCATGCCCCCCCTGCACCTGTCTCTTATACACATCTGACGCTGCC
>JAOAAM010000117.1 GCA_026418875.1 Gemmataceae bacterium
TCTCGTGGGCTCGGAGATGTGTATAAGAGACAGGTCATCCGTCTCGCCGTAGATCATGCCCCCTTTGATGCCGCCGCCGCACATCCAGATGGTGAAGCAGCGGGGGTGATGGTCGCGGCCGTAGTTCGTCTTGCTCAGACCGCCTTGGGAGTAGATGGTCCGGCCGAATTCGCCCCCCCAGATGACCAGGGTCTCATCGAAGAGTCCTTTGCGTTTCAGGTCTTGGATGAGTCCCCAACAAGCCTGGTCGATGTCGCGGCATTGGTCGGGGAGACGGCCGGCGGCATTGGCATGAGTGTCCCAATTGTTGTGATAGATTTGGACGAAGCGGACGCCTCGCTCAACCAGCCGTCGAGCCATCAAAACCGTGTTGGCGAACGTGCCGGGCTTCCGAGCCGCCTCGCCGTACAGTTTGAAAGTGGACTCCGGTTCGGTGTTCAGCGCCGTCAACTCCGGGATGCTCGTCTGCATACGGAACGCGAGTTCGTACTGCTCGATGCGCGTCCTCGTCTCTGGGTCGCCGACTTTTTCAAAGTTCATCTCATTGAGGCGTTTCAACCCATCGAGGGTCTTTCGGCGGACTTCGCTGCTGACGCCCGGCGGATTGTTGATGAACAGGATCGGGTCGCCGGTGGTGCGGAACGACACCCCCGCATGCTCCCCGGGGAGATACCCCGATTGCCACAATCGGGCCGAGATGGCCTGCACCTGCTCGGTGTTCGTGGATTGGGCGACGAGGACGACGAAGGTGGGCAGGTTTTCGTTGAGCGAACCAAGCCCGTAACTGGCCCAAGCGCCGAGGCATGGCCGGCCCGTCACCTGATTCCCCGTCTGGATGTAGGTGATCGCCGGCTCATGGTTGATGGCCTCGGTGTGCATCGACCGGATGAAGCACATGTCGTCCACCATGCGGGCGGTCCAGGGCAGCAGTTCGCACACCCACATGCCGCATTGGCCGTGCCTCTGGAACTTGAACATCGACGGGGCAATGGGGAACCGGGCCTGGCCGCTGGTCATCGTCGTCAGGCGTTGCCCCATGCGGACGGAGTCGGGCAGGTCCTTGTCGTACCAATCCGCCATTTTCGGCTTGTAATCGTACAGGTCGATCTGCGAGGGGCCGCCGACCATGTGCAGGTAGATGACGTGCCGCGCCTTGGGCGGGAAGTGTGGTCCGGGGGCCTGGTGTGCCGGGGCGGCTTTCGCCTGATCGCGGCCCAACAATGTCGCCAAGGCTGCCCCGCCCAGCAGGTGCGACCCGGCCGAGAGAAAGTACCGCCGCGAAACGTTCAGCACAAAGTCCTGATAGAGATTCATGGCGCTCACCTGAAGGCAACGGGTTCGGCGATTCGCGTCCGATCCTCACTTGTTCAATACTTCGTCCAGATTCATCAATTCGTTGGCTAACATCGTCCATGCGGCGAGCGTCGGCGCGTCGATGGACTCGTCCGGTTTGGATTCGCCCACGCCGAGGAGCTTCTTGGCCTCATCCGCGTGCTGCTGGTAATGCCGCAGCAGATCATCGAGGGAGGCTTCGACGACCGCGAGTTCTTCCTTCTCGAACGGCCGGGCGAGTAACCGCCGGGCCATGAAGTCGATCCGCGCGAGCTTCTCCGGCGACGACTTGATCGCATGGGTCGCCAAGTGCCGGGCTGCCTCGACGAACTGCGGATCGTTCAACGTGACCAAGGCTTGCAGCGGGGTGTTGGTCCGCTCGCGGCGGACGGTGCAAGTCTCCCGATTGGGCGCGTTGAAAATCTCCATTGACGCCGGCGGGGCCGAACGCTTCCAGAAGGTGTACAGGCTGCGACGGTAGAGATTCTCCCCGCTGTCCTGCTTGTAGTCCCGGGTGTTGCTGCCGATCATCGCCACGGCTTCCCAGACCCCTGGCGGCTGATACGGCTTGACGCTCGGTCCCCCCACCTTCCGCACCAGCAAGCCGCTGGCCGCCAACGCGTAGTCTCGCACCATTTCGGCATCCATGCGGAATCGGGGACCGCGAGAGAGCAACCGATTGTCTCGATCTTTCGCCAGCTTCTCCGGCGTGATGACCGCGGCCTGGCGATACGTCGCCGAGGTCACCAACAATTTGAAGAACTCTTTCACGTTCCAGCCGCTCTCACGGAACTCGACGGCCAGCCAATCGAGCAGCTCGGGGTGGCTGGGCAATTCGCCTGCGACGCCGAAATCGCCGCTGGTCTTGACGATGCCGGTACCGAAAACCTCCTGCCAGAAGCGATTGACCGTGACCCGGGCGGTCAACGGATGCTCGGGTCGTAACAACCACTGTGCCAGGCCAAGACGGTTCTTCGGCAATTCGGGGGGCAGGGGCGGCAGCGATTTCGGCGTGTCGGGTTTGACCGGATCACGCCGCTTGTCGTACTCCCCACGGAACAGGATGTAGGCCATCGCCTCGCCGGGCTTTTCCTGCCAGACGTGGGCCACCGTGCCGCGGGACTTGATTGCCGCCTCTTCTTTGTCCAATTCGGCAATCTGGCTCCCCAGCTGACGGTACGGCTGGTCGATATTGTTCAACCACCAGTCATAAAGCTGTGCTTTCTCCGCCTCGGTGCGTTGCTCGGCCGGTTTCTTCAGAATCGCTACGGCGGGGTTCGACTTCGCCAGAACCTCGACCTCTTGCGGTGCCAGCACCCGCTGATAAATTCGGATTTCCTGCACCGCGACGTTGTCGATGCGGGACGAGTTGTTCCGTTGGGCGAATCGGAACGGCACGGGGGTCTTGATGGTGTTTTTCAGGTCATCAGCTTCGACGGTGGTCTCCTGAGCGACGCCGTTGATGTACACCTTCAAGCCGGCGGCTCGGCCTTTCCCGTCGTAAGTGATGAAAACGTGGGTCCATTCATTGGCCTTGAGGCCCTTCTTCGCGACCACCTTGACGGCATCGGACGGCCACTTGTGGATGATATGAGCGCCAACTTTGTTGTCTTGCACCCACAAGTCCCAGCCGCGGTAGTCATTTCCTTCATCCATTCGGCCGAAGATGGCCCCCGAGATGCCGTTGCCCGGGAGCTTCACCCAGCCGCCGTAGGAGAACGGCTGTCCGTGGTCGAAATCGCCGACGTCCGGCAAGGCGACTTGTTCCCCGGGCCGAAGTTTCAGGGCTTTGGCACCGAAGCGACCGTCGATCCATTCCGGCTCGAAGCCCAGTTCCACAGTGCGGGGCGATCCATTCACTTCGAGATGGATGGTTTTACCTTGCCCCTCGCTGAGCGCGGCGTGGAAGGCCTTCCCCTCCGTCGGCTCCGGCGGCTCCACGGCGTCGGGTTTTGCACCGGCGGCCCACGCCTCGAACTCCTCCTTCGCCGACTGCTTTCGCGCTTCCCGCTGTTGCTGCAATACCGAGCGCTGCCGGCCTAATTCCTCGTACCGCGCGCGATCCTCCAGACGCGGAACGAAGACCACCGGCGGAGTATCCTTCACATTCCCGTCCATCGCTCGTTGCGTACTGTTGTTGATAAAGGCCGACATCGAGTAAAAATCGTGCATCGTCAGCGGGTCGAACTTGTGGTTGTGGCACACGGCGCAATTCGCCGTCAGGCCCAACCATACTTGCGAAACCGTCTCGGTTCGATCACGGGCGTACAGCACCAAGTACTCTTCGTCGATCGCCCCGCCCTCGTTCGTTGTGATGTTGCAGCGGTTGAAGCCCGTCGCGATCCACTGGTCGAGGGTGCGGTTCGGCAGCAGGTCGCCCGCGAGCTGTTCGATCGTAAATTGATCGAACGGCATGTTGCGGTTGAAAGCTTGGATGACCCAATCCCGGTAACTCCACATTTCGCGGTAGTTATCGAAATGGATGCCGTGGGTGTCGGCGTAGCGAGCGGCATCCAGCCAGTATCGGGCGCGGTGCTCACCCCAGGCC
>JAOAAM010000321.1 GCA_026418875.1 Gemmataceae bacterium
GCGCACCTCGCCCACCAGCGGGTACAGGAACCCGGCGCCCACCGAGGCCCGGATGTCGCGGATGGGGATCACGAAGCAATCGCATGACTCGCCCAGGACCAGCAATCCAATTGGCGGTCGGCCGGGCAGCCGGGCCGGTTCCTCTCTCCACATCGGAACTCTACACGCTCGCCCCGAAGACTTGCGCCGATTTCTCCCGACTTTTTCCCGACGATCGGCCGCCTGCGCCGGTCTTGTCGGCCCCATCAAGTTGTTGGCTCGGTCCTAACGCGATAAGCCAACCAGAGGTATCTCTCGCACCGAACACTCGCGAAACAACGCGCCTATGGATTACACACCCGCTCTGCAACGTGCCTTGGACGCCGCCGCCGCTTGGGCGCGTCGCCTCGGCGACGATTTCATCGACGCTCGATCGCTTCTCCTCGCCCTCCTCGACGAAGACGAGGGACATGCCGCCCGACTTTGCCGGATCGGTGGGTTGCTCCCGGAGGACGCTCGCCAAATCCTGCTCCAACTCGCGATTCCTGCTCAAGCCGATGCCCTGTCCCGCCTGCTGGCGGAAGCCCGAGCTTTGGCCCGCCGGCTCAGCGGCGAGAGTTCCCCCGGCACCGAACACGCCACCTTGGCTGCCCTTCGCCTGACGCCCGACATCCAACGCAAGTTCACCGAGGCCGGCTTCGCAGCCGAGCGCATTTGGGCCTCTCTCGAGGCCGCTCAGGAATCCCCCCTGCCCCTCGGGGAATCGCTCCAGTTGGATCCCGCTCCCGATGAGGTGGATACCGCGCGGATTCTGGATGTGAATGCGAACCGTGCCGCCGAAGCCCTGCGCGTCATCGACGATTTCTGCCGCTTCGTCCTTCGCGACTCGTTCCTGACCTCTCAAACCAAGCAACTCCGGCATGACTTGGCCGATGTTTGGGGCGAATTTCCGCAACCTGTGGCCGTTCGCGACACCCTCGGCGACGTCGGCACGCAGATTCGCACCGAGGGTGAACTCCAGCGCGATTCGCTGGCCGAGGTCGCTCGAATCAATCTCAAACGCCTGCAAGAGGCGCTCCGCAGCATCGAAGAGTTTGGCAAAACCATCAATCCTCGCTTCAGTCAAAAGATCGAGCAACTTCGCTACCGCAGTTACACCCTGGAAAAAGCGATCGTTCATGGTTTTCGGGCCAGGCAACGACTTGCGACGGCTCGGCTGTACTTGTTGGTCACGGCCTCAGCTTGCCAAGCGGAGATCGACTTTGTGATTCGGGAAGCCGTGGCCGGCGGCGTGCAAGTGATCCAACTCCGGGAGAAGAACCTCACCGATCGGGAGTTGCTGGAACGAGCGCGAAAGGTACGTCAGCTCACGGAAGAATTGGGTGTCTTGTTCATCATCAACGATCGGGCCGATGTCGCCCGGCTGGTGCGGGCAGACGGTGTTCACCTCGGCCAGGACGATCTTCCCGTGGCGGAGGCGAGGCGGATCGTTGGGCCGGAGGCCTTCATCGGCGTGAGCACCCATGATCTGACGCAACTGCGAGCCGCCATCCTCGAAGGGGCGGATTACGTCGGCATTGGACCGGTCTTCCCATCGCGGACCAAGCAATTCGACGAGTTGGCTGGTCTGGAATTCGTGCGGCAGGCGACCGCCGAGTCGTCTCTGCCGATGTTCGCCCTGGGCGGCATCACGGTGGAGAATTTGCCGCAAGTCCTCGACGCGGGGGCCGATCGCATCGCCGTGAGTGCCGCCATCGCCGCCGCCGAGGAACCTCGCCAAGTCGCGGAGGCATTCCGCCGGCTGCTGGACGCGATGGGCCGAAGATGACCAAGGTGCCCCGCCGGCTCCCCGGGACCGATCAACTGCCGGTGACCTTCGCGCCGAAGTCTCGCTTCTGGTTGCTCACGAAATAGGTCGCACAAGCAGCGTCGATCAAGTCCGGGGAAAAAGTGACCCGCTCCATGTTGTACTTGGCAATGCTGATCATCTGATCGAGGATGTCGCGCGGCTGGCACATGCGGAGCGGACGTTGCTGCGGCCGCATCCATTTCTCGAGAATGTAATCCACCCCGGATTCGTCGTATTCCACGTTGCGCGAGCGGCAGACAAGCTGCCAGATCTGCCGCCACTGCGTCTCGCTGGGATCGCGAATTTCGATCTTGAATTTGATCCGCCGGAGAAACGCTTCGTCCGCCAGTTGCGTCGGATCCAGGTTGGTGGAGAAAATCAACAGTTGGTCGAAGGGAACCTCGATTTTGGTGCCTGTGACCGTCGTGAGGTAATCGTACTTCTTCTCCAAAGGAACGATCCAGCGGTTGAGCAGGTCCATAGGCCGCATCTGCTGCCGGCCGAAGTCGTCGATCATGAAGATGCCGCCATTGGCTTTCATCTGCAATGGCGCCTCGTAGAATTTGCCGACTTCGTGGTACTTCAAGTCGAGCATATCCATCGAGAGTTCTCCTCCGACCACGATGGTGGGCCGCCGAATCTTGACGTATCGTTCGTCGGCGATGACCTCACGGCGGAAGATTCCTTCGACTCCCTGATGACTGTGTGATCGGTTCTCTTGGCTCGCTTGATGGACGATCGGGTCGAACAATTTGATGATCTGACCGTTCGCCTCGATGGCGTAAGGGATGTAAATGTCGTCGCCCATCAGGCGGGTGATACGTTCGGCGATGCTGGTTTTGCCATTGCCCGGAGCTCCAAACAGAAAGATCGAGGCAGCCGAGTTGATCGCCGGTCCGATTTCGTTGAAGACCTCGGGGGTGATGATCATGTCGCGGAACGCGGCTTCGATCGTCCGCCGAGTGCAAACGAAGTTGCGGATCGTCTGCGCAGCGATGCATTCGACGTAGTCCTCGAAGGGGACCGGAGCCGGACCAACGTAGGTCGTCTTGTTGAGTGCCTCCTCGACGGCTAACGGCCCCTTGGGCGGTTTGATTTCGTACTCGTATCCAGCGTCGCCGGCATCACCCCGCTGCCCCACGATGTCGATCAACCCTTGTTTCCGCATCGCGGGCAGGATCGGCGCGACGACGGAGTAGGGCAATTTCATCATCCCTGCGAGTTCGCCGCCAGTGATTCGACCGGCGTTGTAGATGGTCCGCAAGATCAGGTCGAAAAGGAAGGTGATGTTCAGGCCGGTGTCTTTCAACGACCGCGGAATTTGCGGAGCATAGCCGCTCGCGGTGGTTCCTGCGGTGCCGTCGTCCTCCGGCGGCGGATCGCCGAGGAGGACAACGCCCTCCAGCCCGCCGTTTTGCAACGCCTCTGCCGTGAGCGCTTCCAACTGCACCCGATGCAAATTCAGATGGCGAAGGGCGTCCTCGTCGCGGCGTTTTTCGGCTTCACTGAGACACTCCAGAAGTGCCGGGACAATGACATATTTCACGCCCTCGACGTAAAGGTGGTGCAGATACTCGCCGGGGCGGACATAGCAATCCGCAGGATGATCCGGCAGCGACAGCATCTGCTCGTGGTATTCCGGGGAGAGAATGAACCGCATGGGTCAGGTCTCAGATGTTGCTTCGTCGTCGGTGGCCGTGAGAGCGGCCAGGTCTTCGTCATCCAACTCCCGAATGAACTGGCAGCCAGCCAGCCAGCGTCCGTGGTCGTGGGTCGTCAGGTACACGACGCAGGCGACGATACGTACCGTGGGGGAATCGTGGGTCGCGTGCAGGTCCAATTGGATCAGGTTGCCGGGGAGCAATTCCTCGTCCAGCAGCAACGCCACCCCCGTCGGGGAGACGTTGTGGATGTCGGCCCGTTTTTCTTCGCCGTTTTGCCTGAGATTTCGGTAAAGAGCGAACCCGGCAGCGGGCCATCGTTCCCAGAGCCGCTGATCGTGGTCTTGAGCGCGACGTCGGGGCACGCCGAGCCGTTGCAGGTCCGGTTCACTCAGTTCCATCGAAAACTGGCAACCAACCGAATAGCCGCCCTCGGCGGCGTTGCGGATGTGGACAACGCACGCCAGCACCGAGGTGTGCATCCCGGCCTGATCCTCGGGAAGGTCGATGCGAATGGTTCGACCATGTCCCACCTCGCGATCCAGCAGCAGCCGAACCCCCCCACGCGACACATCCTGAACTTGCGCCGTTAATGACTCTTCCTCGTCCAGATGAACTCGAACCGGAAACTGTGCCGTCCGCCGAGGCCACAACCGCCGTTCCTCCCCCGCCGATTCCGATGGATGCGTCAGTCGATGAAGGAAGGACCGGGTTCGCTCGAACATATGTCACCCTGTTGCGCTGGCGGCAGTGCGTTGCGGAGTGTGCGGCGGCGGGCATGGGCCAAACCTATCGGCCATACCGGCTTCGGTGCGCACTTTCCCAAACAACTATGCGTCATGCTCAGCGGAGATGCCAGACGATTCGCCTCGTGAACGCGGCGACGGCACTCCCTGAATCGGCTCAATCCTCTCCCGCGACGGGGGGAAAATTCGTCGTCAGGCGAAGCTGATATAACTCGTGACCGCGCAAAGGCGGGAGAAACTCCCGCGGCAGCAAAATCGTCCGGACAGCCCACAACTCGTGGAAAATCCGTTGCTGGGTCGTTGCATCCAGGTAGGCGAAGCCGCTTGATCCGCCCGTGCCGCTTCGGCGACCGATCATCCGCTCCACGGTCCGCGCATGCCTCGTCCGCCACAGCACCAGCTGTTCCTCGAACTCGAGGACGGACTCCAACACGACATAAGGCCACGATAGCAGGGGCAAATCACGGTACGACTCGATAAAGACGATTCCGAGCAAAGCCCGCCGCCGCTGCCATTGGCCACCGGCCTGTCC
>JAOAAM010000334.1 GCA_026418875.1 Gemmataceae bacterium
GTCCTTGAAGTGCGGATGATTGGCCGATCCAAGATGAAAACCGCACGGACGATTGCCGGGCATTTGCGCCTGATGGCGCGGTTGTGGCGGGAGCGGCGACACACTCCCCCGGCATCCCCCTCCCTGCCGACGACGGATGCCGCCGACGCCCCCCGCCGACCGCTACCCTGGGCCATGATGTGAGCAAAGGCCGCATGACACGGCGGCGATCCGCCGGGCGAATTCCGGCAAACGGATCAGGCTCCCGAGTCCATCACGACACCGAGGTGCTGCATGACGTTGTCGGTCGATACGGTGAAAGTGGTCGCTCTTCCCTCGGATCAGGACGCAAGCGGCCGAACGCTGGGCGACGAGGAGATCGCGGCGATCAGCGAGGCCCTGCGCAGCGGTACGCTGACCTGCACCAAGGGGCGGTTCACCAAGGAGTTTGAAAAGCGATTCGCCGAACTCATGGGCTTGCGGCATGCCCACGCCGTCTCTTCGGGCACGGCCGCCATCCATGCAGCGATCGCGGCGATCGACCCGGAGCCGGGTGAAGAGATCATCACGACGCCGATCACCGACATGGGAGCACTGACCCCCATCCTCTACCAAGGTGCCATCCCGGTTTTCGCCGATGTGGACCCGCTGACGGGCAACGTGACAGCGAAGACCATCGCCGAGCGGCTCAGCGATCGAACTCGGGCGATCGTCGTCACGCACCTGTTCGGCAACCCCTGCGATCTCACCGGCATCCTGGAAGTCGCCCGGCCTCGCGGCGTCCCCGTCATCGAAGATTGCGCCCAAGCCTTCGAGGCCCGACACCGCGGCCAGAAAGTCGGCACCTTCGGCGCGATCGGTTGCTTCTCCATGCAACAAGGCAAGCACATCACCACCGGCGAAGGCGGCATCGTGGTCACCGACGACGCAGACCTGGCCCGGCGGATGTACTTGTTCCTCAACAAAGCATGGGGCTACGGCGATCCCAACCCCGACCATTATTTTCTCGCGCTGAACTACCGCTTGAGCGAACTGCAAGGGGCTGTCGCGGGTTCTCAACTGCACAAGTTGCCTTGGGTGGCCCGACGGCGACAGGAGTTGGCCGCGCAACTCACCGAGCGCTTGCGTGACCTGGAGGGGATCGAGGTGCCACGAGTCGCCGAGGGCGACGAGTGCACCTGGTGGAAATACGCCCTGCGGGTCGATCCGCAGCTGGTTCCCGGAGGCGCGGTGGGGTTGGCGCAGCGGTTGAAGCGGTGGGGCGTCGCCTCGGCCCCCCGATACATCCAAAAACCCGCCTTTCAATGCCGCATCTTCCGCGAGCAAGCCACCTTTGGCCGAAGCCGCTGGCCCTTCCCGCTGGCCCGCCCCGAGGCCGTCGATTATTCCGTGGAGCGGTTTCCCGGCGTGTTCGACTACCTCGAACACGTTCTTGTCCTACCTTTTAATGAGCGCTACACCGAGGCCCACTTGGACCAACTGGCCGACGCGGTTCGTCAAGCGCGGCAACCCTGATTGCGTGAGTTCATCATGAAATCGCCCCCCGTTCGATTCGGCTTGATCGGTGCCGGAGCCATCGCTCAAACGTACGCCCAAGTGTTTACCGACTGGAGCGGCGGTTGCCTCGCCGGCATCGCCGACATCCGAGCCGAGGCCGCACGCAGCCTCGGCGGCGCGATGAAATGCCCCGCCTACATCGATCACCTCGATCTGCTGAATTCGGATGTCGAGGCCGTCATCATCTGCACCCCGCCGAACACCCACGAAGAATTGGTCGTGGAATCGGCCCATCGCGGTAAACATGTCCTTTGCGAGAAACCATTCGCCCTGGACAGTGCCTCGGCCCGGCGAATGATTCAAGCCGCAGAAAAGGCCGAAGTTCGCCTCACGATGGCCTCGAAATTCCGTTACACCGACGACGTCGTCCGGGCCAAGAGCATCGTCACGTCGGGCATTCTCGGCGAGTTACTGTCGATCGAAAACAGCTTCACGGCGAAAGTGGACATGTCGAACCGTTGGAACTCCGACCCCGGGGTTTCCGGCGGTGGAGTTCTCATCGATAACGGCACGCACTCCGTGGACATCATGCGATACCTGCTCGGCCCCATCGTCGAGGTGATGGCCGTCGAGGGGAAACGGGTGCAAAACCTGCCGGTCGAGGACAACGCCTACCTTCTTGTCCGGAGCGCTTGTGGGGTCATCGGCCGAATCGACCTCAGCTGGAGTATCAACAAGGACAACGACTGGTACTTGTGCATTTTCGGCTCAACCGGCACGGTCCAAGTCGGCTGGCGCGAGTCGCGCTACCGGCAGGCGTCCAGCCGCGAGTGGATTGTGTTCGGCAAAGGCTATCACAAAGTTCAGGCCTTCCGCGACGAACTGGCCAACTTCGCCGCTGCGATTCGTGGCGAAGATCGCCTGCTCATCACCGCCGAAGACGCGCTGGCCAGCGTCGAGGTGATCGAGGCGGCGTATCGGTCGATGCCCAAGGCCCATTGGACCCCCGTGGAGGCACCCCACTGGGCGGAGGCGCCACTGTGAACGAAGGGATCCATCCGACGGCAATCATCGAGCCGGAAGTTCGGATCGGTCGAAACACCCGAGTGTGGGATCATGTGCACATCCGCCGTGGTGCCCGCATCGGCGAAGACTGCATCATCGGTGAGAAAACCTACATCGCCTACGACGTTCGCATCGGCGATCGAGTGAAAATCAACGCTTTCGTCTACATCTGTGCCGCCGTCACCATCGAGGATGGCGTCATGATCGCTGCGGGTACCGTCTTCACCAACGACCGTTTTCCCCGTGCCGTCACACCCGACTTGCGACAGCTTCGACCGTCGCTCCCCGATGAGCACACCCGGCCGACGAGGGTCCGAGAAGGAGCGACCATCGGTGCCAACTGTACGATCGGCTGTGATCTGACGATCGGACGTTGGGCGATGATCGGCATGGGGTCGGGGGTGACCAGG
>JAOAAM010000307.1 GCA_026418875.1 Gemmataceae bacterium
AGATGTGTATAAGAGACAGCCTCGGCAGTTCTCGATCGAACGGTTGGTCTGGACAGGTAAAACACCTTTTGAAGTCCACGAAATGCGGGCCAAGCCCGACGGCTTTGAGTTGACCTTCACCCAACCGGTTGACCCGGAAACCGCCAACAAGGTGGAGTCTTACTGGATGAAGACATACACCTACATTTACCAATCGAGCTACGGCAGCCCGGAAGTCGACGTGACCCAGCCGCGGATTGCGCGTGCCGTCGTCAGCGATGATCGCAAGAGCGTTCGTCTGGTGATCGACGGATTGAAAGAGGGGCACGTTCACGAACTGCACCTGCTGGGAGTTCGCAATGCCGATGGAGCCAAGTTGCTTCACCCTGAAGCGTATTACACCCTGAACGTGATTCCCAAACCCTGACACTCTCCCGGAGAATTCCCATGCGTTATGCCGGACTGATCGCAGGTCTTCTGGCCACAGCGGCAGTTCATGCCGACGAGAGGGATACCCGTCTGTTCGAAATGAGGACGTACTACGCCCATCCCGGTAAGTTTGAGGCGATGTTGGCACGATTCCGCAACCACACCGTGCGGCTCTTCGCTAAGCATGGGATGACCAATATCGGCTACTGGGTGCCCGTGGGTGACAACCCGGAGCGAATGCTCGTCTACGTCTTAGCTTTCCCCGATGCCGAATCGCGAGAAAAGAGTTGGAAGTCGTTTATCGCTGACCCGGAATGGATTCAAGCCTTCAACGAGTCCCACAAAGATGGACCGCTGGTCGCCCGCATGGAATCGCTGTTGCTTCGGACCACCGATTATTCGCCCCGCGTGGCGGAGAAGCCAGCGGCGCAAGAGCGAGTGTTCGAACTGCGGACGTACACAGCCAGCCCCGGTCGTTTGTCGGCCCTGCACGATCGCTTCCGCCAACACACGATGAAGTTGTTCGCGAAGCATGGCATGACCAACCTGTGGTACTGGTCCTTGGAAAAAGGTCAAAAAGGCGAAGACGAGACGCTGATCTACATGCTGGCTCACCGCAGCGTCGAGGCAGCCCAGAAATCGTTTGCCGCCTTCCGCGAGGATCCCGATTGGCTTGCCGCCCGGAAGGCTTCCGAGGAGAAAGCCGGCGGATCGCTGACGGCCCCCAACGGCGTCAAATCGCTATTCCTCAAGGCGACCGACTTCTCGCCGATCCGCTGAACTCGTGCCCCGGCGTTCCCGAAGCGGCTGGTGGCGTGGCATCGCGCGCAGCAAGTGTTGCTTGTGATGACGACCATCGGACAGTGTGTTAGGATAATGGAGTTGCCCGGGTGCGAACTCATCCCGGATGGTGGGCGTAACTCTCTGTAGGGACCACGTGCTTACCGACGATCTCTCCCGCTGGTCCGACGAAGACCTCCTGACCGCCTTCTGCCGAGGCCAACGCGAGGCCTTCGGCGTGCTAGTGCGCCGTTATGAGCGCGAACTGTATGGATACTTACGTCGCTACCTCGGCGACGACTACTTGGCCGACGACGTGTTCCAGAACACGTTCCTTCAGGTGTACCAGAAAGCCGAGCAGTACGACGCGAGTCGGCGAGTTCGGCCTTGGCTGTACACCATCGCGACCAACCAGGCGGTGGACGCCCTGCGTCGCCAGAATCGCCATGCGGCGATCAGCCTCGATCAGACGGCGGGTGAGTCGAGCGACGGCGATTGGCGCTCGTTGCTGGAGTTGTTGGAAGCCAGTGGAGGCGACCCGTTGGAGCATTTGCTGAGCGAGGAACGTCGGGTCTTAGTCCGAGCGGCCGTCGACCAACTCCCCGACTTTCTCCGGCAAGTCGTGATTCTGGCGTATTATCAGGGCCTGAAATATCGGGACGTCGCCAACATCTTGGGAATCCCCGTGGGCACGGTGAAGTCCCGGCTCCACTCCGCGCTGCTTCGCCTGCACGAATGTTGGAGCGTATCGGTCCTCGCACCCGACCGCTGAATCTCCTGCTGCCGCGATGCGGCAGGATGATGAACAGCGTTGTCGGTCGTCGATGAGTGACGACGACCTTTGGCCGCTTCGGCTTGCCAACCCTCACGGGAGGCTTCGCCATGAACGACCTGTTGGGCTACCTTTTGAACTTGGACGAACCGGAAGATCGAGTCGCAGTCGAGCGGCGATTGTCGGACGATCCGGCGGTGCGCCGCGAGTTGGACTTGCTGCGACGCGGTCTGAAGCCGCTCGAAGCCGACCGCGAAGCGCCCGTCCCGCCTCGTGACCTTGTGGCCCGAACGATAGCTCGGGTGGCCGGACACATTTGCGCGAACCAGCCACGGCCGGGCATCGAACTGCCGACGGTCCAACCGAGCGGGGAATCGCGCCTCCCCCGACTTTCTGCCGACAAGTGGCGCGCCATTCTCAACCAGATGGATCGGCGAGAGGTGGTGCCCAGCCGCTGGCAAACCTCCGACTTGGTGATTGCCGCCTCGGTGTTGCTCATCGGGTTCGGCGTGGTCCTCGCGGGTTTGCCGTACCTACGTCACCGAGCGACGTTGACCGCGTGCCAGAATCACATGCGGCAGTTGTACGCCGCCCTGGATGGCTATGCTGACCGGCATTCGGGCCAGTTCCCGCAGATTCCCGATGATCCCTCGTCGGCGACGGTGGCCTCCGTGCTGACGGAACTTCGCCAGTCCGGTGATTTGCCACAACCCGAGAAGACAGGGTGCCCGGCTTCCCCCTTGGGGTTTGCCAGCTATGCCTACACTTTAGGCTACCGCGATGACGATGGGCGGTTACACGGTTTGAGCCGTACCGTGCCCTTGGTGTCCGCCAGTATCCTGCCCTTGGCGGCAGACCGGCCGGCAATCGGTCGCACCAGCCCCAATCCCGATCACCGCACGGGGCAGAACGTTTTATTCCTGGATGGGCACATCATGTTCTGTACCACCGGCCGCATCGGCGTGGATGGCGACGACATTTATCGCAACCAACTCGGCCAAGTCCGTGCGGGAGTGTCTCTCTTCGACACAGTGCTAGG
>JAOAAM010000314.1 GCA_026418875.1 Gemmataceae bacterium
AGATGTGTATAAGAGACAGGCTCATGCTCGATCAACGTCCATTCAAAACTCTTCTTCGTCCCATACACGTCGAAGCTCTCGCGGTATTGTCGGGCCACGTCGTACAGGAAACGCCAGATGTGGCAGGCCACGTCGGAGTCCTTGATTTTGATGTGGCACGACTCGACCGCGAACTTGTTGCCCGACTTTTTCTGAATGTCCTCCCGCACGGTCCCCGAGCCGAAGCAGGAAACATATTCCGCACGTTGATCCATCAAACCCAAGCACGGGCTGACTACGTGGGTGGCGTAGTGCATCGGGATCATGCGTTCCCAGTATTCGGGCCAGCCGTCCATGTCTTGCGGATGCGAGGCGGCCATGTACTGGATCTTGCCCAGTTCGCCCTTCTGGTACATCTCCTTGATGAAGAGGAACTCCCGGCTGTACACGACCGTCTCCGCCATCATGTACTTCAGCCCGGTCTTCTTCACCAATTCGCAGATCTGCCGACATTCCTCGATGGTGGTCGCCATTGGCACCGTGCACATGACGTGCTTGCCCGCCTTCAGGGCTGCGATGGACATCGGTGCGTGATCGGGGATGGGCGTATTGATGTGGACGAAATCGACGTTCGGATCCTTCAGGACATCATCGTAGTTGGTGTATCGTTTCTCGACTTGGAATTCGTCGCCGACCTTCTTCAGTTTCTCGGGATTCCGCTGGCAGATGGCATACATGTTGGCATTGGGGTGGTTTTTGTAAATGGGGATGAACTCGGCCCCGAATCCCAAGCCGATGATCGCGACGTTCACCTTTTTGTTGCTCGCCATGGATGCACCACCTTTCTACCCGCGGGCGACAGCGGGCCACAGACGCAGGAAGCGGTTCAAGTCTGGTTACTTCCGAGAAGGTTACGAATTGCACGAGTTATGGAAAGTCCGCGGTTTGCCGCTTTCGGTTTCTAGGGTACTCGTGTTGGCCAATTGGCCCATTGGTTTCTTCGGGTTTCATCTTGCATTGTGCCCGACGGGCAGGGACAATCCTATTGATCGGACAAATCTATCTGATTTTGCTCGGCGTCGATTGGCGTGACGATTTCGGATTGCCTTGGAAACCGGGGGGATCATATGAGAGCCGCGTGGTTGATCGCCATGTTCGTCGTGACAGTGCCTCGGGGGTTGCTTCAGCCGGTCGTCGCGCCCGCTGCCGATTGGCGTGCGTTTCGCGGCAACGATGGCACGGGAGTGAGCCGAGAACAGGGGCTGCCCCTTACTTGGAGCCTGAACGATAACATCCGCTGGAAGACCGACCTGCCTGGGGCCGGCAGTTCGACGCCGATCATCGTCGGCGATCGAGTTTACGTGACGTGTTACTCCGGGTACAACGTGCCGGGCCAGCCCAAGGGTCGCCCGGAGGACCTGCGCTTCCACCTGATCTGCC
The DNA here is from genome assembly GCA_026418875.1 of Gemmataceae bacterium. Taxonomy (GTDB): domain Bacteria; phylum Planctomycetota; class Planctomycetia; order Gemmatales; family Gemmataceae; genus CAKZUU01. Next base: position 1,420 of record JAOAAM010000314.1, read on the forward strand.
TGGCTCGAAGCGACGGGAAGATTCTCTGGCAACGAGAGATCCAGCCGAAGTTGCCCGAGCAGGACAACATTCGTGACGGCCACGGCTACGCCTCCAACACGCCGGCGGCGGATGATGAGCGAGTGTACGCATTTTTCGGGAAGACAGGAGTCTTCGCTTTCGACCACCAGGGCAAGCAACAATGGCATGCCGACGTGGGTTCACGCTTGCACGGCTGGGGATCGGGGGCCTCGTTGCTGAATTTCGAGGATCGGATCATCGTGAATGCCAGCGTGGAGAGCGAAACACTCTACGCGCTCCGGTCCAGCGATGGGCAAGTGGCGTGGAAGCGTGGGGGGATCAAGGAATCGTGGAACACCCCGATCATTGCCCATGTCGGGGGCCGGCCCGAGTTGGTTGTGGCCATCCAGGGTCAAATCCTGGGCATCGATCCGCGGACGGGGACCGACCTGTGGAATTGCGCCACGGACATTCCCTGGTATATGGTACCCTCGCTCGTCGCCCAAGACGGCGTGGCGTACGCCATCGGCGGTCGGCCTGGCGCGGGATTGGCCGTGCGCTTAGGCGGGAAGGGCGACGTCACGCGAACCCATCGGCTGTGGACCAGCGACAAGGGCGGCAACGTCTCGTCCCCGATCTATCACGATGGCCACTTGTATTGGATGCATGACAGCCTTGGGACTGCCTTTTGCGCCGAGGTAAAGACAGGCCGAATCGTCTACCAGGTGAGGGTTCCTCGGGCAGGACAGGTGTATGGCTCGCCGGTGCTCGCTGAGGGGCGCATCTATTACCCCTCTCGAAGCGGGACCGTTTTCGTCATCGCTGCCAAGCCGAAATTTGAGCTTCTCGCATCCAACTCCTGGGGCGAGCGCGGCGAGTTCAATTCCAGCCCCGCTATCGCGGATGGGTGTCTGTTCTTCCGCACCGATCGGTTCATCGTCTGCTTGGGGAAAAAGTAGTCGTCCGCAATGAGCGGTTGATGTAAACTACAGGATGCCTGCCCAAGTGTTTTCGGATCCTGCCATGACGCCGAATCTGTTCTTCGCTCCGCCGTCGCCGGCGTTCGTCTCTCGCCGTGAATTCCTGGCCCGGGCTGGGGGTGGCTGCGGTCTGCTCGCCTTGGCCGCCCTCCTCGCCGACGAGGCCAATGCTGCCACCGAGGTCAACCCCCTGGCACCCAAGGGGTCACACTTCCCTGCCAAGGCCAAGTCGGTCATCTGGCTGTTCATGAATGGCGGCCCCAGCCAGGTCGACACTTGGGAGTACAAGCCTGAGTTGGAAAAGCGCGACGGTCAGGAGTTGAAGGGCTTCGATCCGAACACCGGCTTTTTCCGCGATCAAGTCGGCCCCGTGATGAAGTCGCCGTTCAAGTTCGCCCGGCATGGCCAGAGCGGGGCTTGGGTCTCGGAAATTTTCCCCAACCTTGCCAAGCATGTCGATCGGATGGCTTTCATCCATTCGTGTTGGACCGATTCCAACAATCACTCGCCGGCGCTCTTCAAGATCAACACCGGCTTTGCCCGCATGGGTTTTCCTTGCGTCGGGTCGTGGGTGACGTATGGCTTGGGATCGCTGAGTCGGAATTTGCCGGCATTCGTGGTGATGTACGACACCTTGGGCCGCGGCGTGCCGAAGGGACACTCGCAAAATTGGGGCGCGGGTTTCTTGCCGAGTATTTACCAGGGGACGGCTTTGAAGCCGCAGGGCGACCCCATCGACGACATGCGCCGTCTGCCCGAGATGACCGACGAGACGCAGCGGCGGCAACTCGATCTGGTGGCGAAGCTCAACCGCCGCCGCTTGGAGCAGCAGCCCGCCGAGGCCGACTGGTCCGCACGGATCGAGAGTTTTGAATTAGCCTACCGCATGCAGATGGCCGCCCCCGAAGCGCTGGACATCCACCGCGAGACCGAGTCCACCCTGCGGCTGTACGGCGTGGACAACCCACGTTGTGCCCATTTCGCCAAGCAATGCTTGATGGCCCGGCGGCTCGTCGAGCGCGGGGTCCGCTTCGTGCAAATCTACTCCGGCGGCATGGAGAACGAACGAAGTTGGGACGGGCATCAGAATTTGCACACCAACCACACCCAATTCGCCGGCGAGACCGATCAGCCGATCGCCGCCCTGTTGACCGATCTGGCGTCCCGCGGCTTGCTCGAGGAGACACTCGTCATTTGGGGTGGCGAATTCGGCCGCTTGCCGTTGGTGCAGAAAGGCGGCACCGGCCGTGACCACAACCCGCATGCCTTCACCTATTGGTTCGCGGGGGGCGGGGTCAAGGGTGGAGTTCACTACGGCGAGACCGACGAACTGGGGCACAAAGCCGTCGTCGATCGGGTCAGCGTCAACGACCTCCACGCCACCATCCTGCACCTGCTCGGTCTGGATCACAAGCGGCTGACGTATCGCTTCAACGGCCGCGACTTCCGCTTGACCGACGTG
>JAOAAM010000381.1 GCA_026418875.1 Gemmataceae bacterium
GAGTGTTACTTGCCCACTTTCACCATGCAGGCCAGGCCCTTTGTTGTTTTCAACCGGTAAAAGGCGGTTATTCACGGTCAGGTCGATGGCTTTAAGGGCCAAAATTCCAGCTCCGTCGTTGCTGTTGGCCACGATCAGGACCGGAGAAACATCACTTCCGACGAAGCCACGGTGACTCACGATTCCATGGCCGAATGCGGCATCTCCACTCAAGTCGACCAACTCTGGGGTGACCTCGATCTCGCCATCATACTCCCTAGCGGTTTCTCCGCGACCATTTTCAGAGACGCTGACCGCCACGCCCGGGCCAAGAAGAACGTCATGCGTGGAGCGTACGCCATCCAAAGAGTTTTGAGTGATATTGGCCGAGGCGTTGATGATGACGCCAGGCCCACCTGACCCCTCGCCAGCAGCGGGATTCACGAATCCGAGGGCGACGATTCCGGCCCCCTCGTTACCTCGGATTTCATGGTTCGCGTTGGCACCCTCCAGGACGATGCCAGCGAGGCTATACACGCCGTGTCCGCCGTTCCCGCTGATCGTCACTCCGGGCGCTTGGCTTTCCGCTGTGCCCTGGAGTGTGACTCCGTGCCTGGCCTGGATTCCGAAAGTGGTATTGGCCGAGATCATGCCGTTTCTCACATTGACACTGCCGCGTTGGGATAGCACGCCGCCGAAGTTAGCCACGATGGAGGAGTTGGCCAGCTCGACGTTTCCGACAGCGTTGACACCCCATAGTCCGTTGAAGCCGACGTTGACATGATCGAGACGAAGGGTGGAATTCTCGGGGCGGAGGTATGCGATCCCGTTGAGGGCGAATCCGCCGATATTCAAGTTGCTGATGCTGGCACCGGCGGCGTTTGCGGTAAAGACAAGCCCGTTGGCCTGCCCGGCTTGGCTGCCGAGGATAGTGATGCTGGCCTGTCCGGCATCGAGTTCGCCGTCGATCTGGACCGGACCATCAAAGAAGGGGAGAGCTGGCTGAGGTTGGATGCTGCGATCCCCTTCGGCGAGGTTGAAAAGAATTCGCTCCGCTCCAGCGCGACTATTCGCAAACTCTAGGGCAGCCCGCAACGTCACTTGCAGGCCCTGAGTGTCCGGGTCGACGTCAAGCAGAGCGTCGTCGAAGAGGTCGCGTTCATCGCCGCTGCGGTTGACGATGATCGTGAGCGGGCTGAACTCGGAGGTGTTGCCGGCGCTGTCGGTGGCCGTCGCCGTGATGAGTTCACGGAAGCCCTCAAAGGAAACCTGGAAGCCACTGACACCAGTATCGTCCGGTTGGACGAGCAGAGTACCGAGGTAGAAGAGGGAGTCCTGGTCGTAGAAGTCGATGCGATAGATTTCGTTCGGCTTTCCGATAAGTCGGCCGCGGACGATGGTCTCATCGGGAGTGTGCTCGACGCTCTGGATGTCAGGATGATTTTGGCGACTGTTGGGCCCTAAGTCCTGGTCGAAAGCATCGTTGAATGTGACGCCGTCAAAGCCGAGGTCGATCGCCAGCCCGTTGTTGAGTTGGATGATATTGCCGCGCAGACGATTGCGATCGGTGCCGTCGTCGATGACGACGATGCCGCCCTGCCCGTTGAAGGCAATGCGGTTGGCTTCCTTGCCAAAGTAGTCCACGCCGCCGATCAAGTTGTCGTGTGTGCTGTCCATCAGCAGGATGCCGGCAGTACCGTTGCCCAGTTGCTGGAAATTCTCCGGGTCGTAGTAAAAGTCGATGACTTCCTGAAAGCCCTCCAGGCCAATAAAGTTGCCCTGCAACTCGTTGGCGAACGCGTTCAGGCCCTGAATCTGAATGCCAGCACCAGTGTTTCCGCTAATGACGTTGGACTTGACGAAATTGTTCGAGACATTATCCAACAGGACGCCAGTCCCATTGGCGACGACGCCGGTTGCGCCACTCTCCAGCCCCTTGACATAACCGATGCTGTTCCCTTCGATGGCGTTGCCCGCCGAGGTGCCCGTCACATGGACGCCGGCACCGGTATTGCCACCGATGATGTTGTCTACACCGTCGATGATGAAGATGGGTAAGTGTGTCTCGTCGTCGATCCCATCAAGGTTGACATCGACGAAGTCGAAAAATGGGGAGTTGTAAAAGCCGATCTGGTTATTATGGCTATCAATGATCTGGATGCCGTGCTGTCCGTTGCCCATGGCCTGAAGCTGGTAAACGTCATCGACGAGCGTCACTCCAACGCCGATGCGGTTGCCGCCAACGTAGTTGGCCGAGCCGCCTTCGATGCGGATGCCGCTGCCGCCGTTATCACCGACGGTATTCCTAAAGATCGTCTGTTCGACGCCGCCGCTCAAACGGATACCGACTCCAGCGTTTCCGGCGGCCGTCTCAACCGTGTGGTCCTCACTCCGATGAATGCCGACAAAGTTGAAGGCGATATCGCTGAATCCAGACGGGGTTTGGATCAGGATACCGTCGCCCTGATTCTTGATCACGGTGTTGAAGAAGATCGTCGTGTCGGCGACATTGATGGCGCGAATGCCGTTGCCCTGGTTACCAACGTAGGTCCCGTTTTCGAGCCGAGCGCCGACTTTGTTCGACTGGATGAAACTGTCGCTGATGTTCTCGACGTCGATGCCGTGCCCACCGTTGTCAGCGATGATGTTCCCACCCACGTAATGTCCGCTACCGCCTTCGATGACGACGCCGGCTCTGTCGTTTCCCAGGGGAACGGTCCGATCCAGATCCAGACCGATGATGTTGCTGTCGATCGTGTTGCCATCCGATTCGGTGATGCGCACCCCAACTCCACGATTGTCGGAGATGAGGCTGTTGGCGATCGTGTTCCCATTCCCGGTGATACGGACACCGCCGCCGCTGTTCGCGCCGATGTGCAAATCGTCGAGAATGATCCGATCGGTATCGACGCGGACACCAAATCCGGAGAAGTTGAGCAACGCCAGACCGCTGACGCGACTACCAGCTCCGCTCGTATCCGGGTTTGGCAGGGTGTCGCCGTTGGCACCATCACCCACGAAGCGAAGGCCATCGCTGCCGGCTCCGTCGAGCGTGAGCCGCGCCCGCTTTTCAAGCAGTACCTCGGGCGTGCCCGTCGGCAACCCAACAATCGTCACCCGGTGGTCGATCACATCGAGTGGATTGGTGAGTTCCAAGACAAAACTGCCTAACGATGCGTTTTCGTTGTACATCCCGGCCAGATCGATCAAGATCACGTCCCGACCACTGCGCTGCCGGGCATAGTCCAGTGCGGCGCGAAGGGAAATCTGGGCCCCCGGGGTGTCGAGATCGATGTCGACGACGTTTGGGTCCGCGCTGGCGTTGGATTGATCAAGATTGCTGTTGACCAGCAGATGCTGATAAGTGGTGATCTCGGCTTCGACAGGGCGCAATTGGTTCCCCGGACCGAGTCGGCGGATATTGGACGCAAAGACAACCGAGTGGCCAGCAACGCCGAATGCCGACGCGGCACCGAGTCCGGATTGGCTCAGTGTCACGGCCTGAACCCGTTCGCCGTTGTGGCTGATTCGCTGGACTTGATCGTCCGGCGTGCCATCGCCCTGGGATTGGACCATCTGGAAGCCGAGGCTAGCCTCCCCGGTCGGTGCGACCGCGAGATAACCCCGAATCAATTGACCCGAGTTGTCCAGCTCACCTTGGAAATCACGTGCCCCGAAGTAACGCGAATACACGACCTCATCACCCGACGTATTGATCTTGGTCAGTGGCAACGAAACGACATTCGGTTGACCCGGCGTTGTCGATGTCAGTTCCAGGCCCATCACGTAGCTATTCCCATCCGCATCGACCGCGACTTCCGGAGTCGCACCGATCGGACCGACGACTCGTCCCAAATACGTCGAGAACACGATCGACGTGCCATTAGGCGCAAGTTTCACCAAAAACCCTGATTGGCTCAGGCTGTCTGGCGTAGTGTCCAGAGCATTGACCAACGGGAACTTCTCCTGCTCGGCCGACGCCGGAGCGCCCTTCTTCCCGACCAGGATGATGCTGCCGTCCAAAGCAATGGCGATGTCCTCGACCTGCTCGAATTCCTTGCCGCCGATCAGGGCCGTGAAGGTGACGGATCCGGTGTCGTCGTAACGGGTGACAAAGGCGTCAAACGTACTGGCGACCGGTCGATCAGGGCGATCCGGATCCGCGCCGATCTCATCCAAGTCAAAGTTTGGATCGCCAAAAACCTCGAACCGAACAGATCCTCGCTGGCCATCGAAGAAGTCATTCCCCTTGATTCCGCCAGCGACGTAGACGCGTCCGTGAGAATCAAAAGCGACGCTCGAAATGAATTCCCCGCCAATGCTCTTCGAACCCAAATAGGTGGCAAACATCACTTGGCCGTTCGCGTCGTAGCGAACAAGGAAGCCGTCCTCCGGCCCGCGGCGTATTTCCTGCTCCGCCCCTGCGGTCGCCAGGCCAGTCGCCGTAGTCATTCCGACAATCGCCAAGCCGCCGTCCGGAGCAACGGCAACGTCGGTAATTACTTCACGACCCGATGCGCCGAAGATTGAGTGAGCAAGAATCTGCGAACCATCCGCTGACAAACGCCGAGCGAATAGATCGGTCTCGGCATTGGGATCGAGAGTCGCACCATTAGCTCCCGTGCGGCCGACCAACCAAACACTGTTGTCCGGTGCGATTTGCACATGAGACACCAAGTAATCATGAGAGTTGTCTTGCACCTTCATCAAGCTGACGGCGTCCTGAGCCACAATTGAACTGTGGAACACACTGGGCACCGAACGATCTTCCAGCCCCTCCACGCGAAGGCCGGGCCGAGGCGTCCGGGGGCTCGCCTTGGCCGTCCGGCTCGATGGTCCCTCCGACCCGAGTAACGTGCGACGCAACGACGAGCGAACCTCCTCCCACCAGCCGTTCAAGCGATCCATGGACTGCGCCAACTCTTTAAGAAGGGTTGGCATTCTCTTCAGATCGGTTGATGGTTCCGTCGGTTCGGTCGTCAATCGGGAATCGAGTCGGCGGAAAAATGAACGATAACGACGCGTCGACGGCATGACCACACCCCCGCAGATGATAATGGATCAAATCATGACACGGCCGGCTGACGCTCATTCAGCCCGGAACTTTATGCGCGGATCTGACGCATCGTTACAGGTTTTCTCAAAAATCTCGGGAGAGACGACTGCAAACCATGAAGACGGCGGGAGAGTTGCGGATCTGGACTGCCCAAAATGGCTTTTTTGAGGAGGCTCTTCTGTTGTTGTTTTGTCTCAGCTTGGTCTGAAATTTGAGCCCCTACGTATTCACGAGCGAGGGGGGGGGATATGTGGATCTGACGCGGGATTACGTCGCGTTCACTGCCAGCTCGTCCACGACCCTAGAACATGGTGCGTTGAACTTTTCCGGCGCCAACAGGCGTGGCAAAGTGGAGGCACAGTTCCACTTTAGTCGAGGAACCCCCTCAGCAACTGCCGGAGTCGCGCCAGCACGCGCGATGACGCCACGCGGACGGCTCCGGCTGTCGTGCCCAATTCTGTGGCAACTTCGTTCGCAGCCCGGCCAAGGATCACGTGCTGCCAACACGCCTGCCAAGTTTGGGGCTGAAACTCCTGCTGCATCATCAGCAGCGCCTGCCGCATCAACTCCTGACGGTACTCTTGCTCAGTGAACTCTTCCACCCAATCGTCCACCGTCGCTTCGTTGGCCGCCGAGATGTGATCAACTGGCAGTGCTTTGCGCCGATTCAGTTCGCGCCACTTGTTGACCAGCACGGTGCGCAACCAGCCGCGGAAGCTGCCGCAAGGTCCTTCAATGTACCGGAATTCGGGCAGCTTTCGCAGCAGTATCAAAAATACTTCTTGAACGAGGTCGCCGACATCACTCTGCGGTACTCCCAGCCGGCTTGCCCAGCTGTGCAACAGCGGCGTGTATAGGGTGACGAAATCCGACCACGCCTCGGGCGAATACGATCGCTGACTCAACCGCTCGAGCAAGCTGATCGATGTGGTATACATGGAGAGTCCGAGAAGCGCCCGGAAGCGCCCCGGGGAGCGGACGTTCCGATACGTCACGTGTGTATCCACAAGTGGCATGATCGCGGTTACACAAAGAAAGGATATTCGCGGTTGGGAGCGTGAACAAGGCTTGTCAAGGGGAGCCGCGGTGGTAACGTTCAACCGGTCTCGCGTATATTCAAGGTGACGGAGGCATCAAATGACGCGTGAAGCGCTAGCCTGTCCGGCCCCCGAGGAACTCCGCCAGTACCTGCTGGGGTGGCGGCCCGCAGACGAGGAGGAAGCCACTCGCCTCGACGAGCACATTGCCACTTGCACATCGTGCAACGAGCGACTGGGTCAACCTTTAGATGAACTCGTCGCCGAACTGCGCGTTGGCGTTGGGTCTCTGGAGCCACCCTCGGAGACGGTGCGCCACCTTATGGAGCGGTGCAAGAATCTCCTCGCCCGCCCGACGGTGTCATCGGCGGCCTCGGGTCAAACCGGCTTGACCGCGCCCATGCCCAGTCAAGTCGGCCCGTATCGACTGCTCGGTGTCCTGGGACAGGGCGGTATGGGAGTCGTCTACCGGGCGCGGCACGAACACCATCACCGTCTCGCCGCAATCAAGATGATTGCCAGCCCACTCGCTGACGAGGAACTGCTAGCCCGCTTCCGCGACGAGGTGGAGGCAATCGCCCGGCTACAGCACCCTAATATCATCCAGTTGTTTGAGGTCGGCGAAATCGACAGCCGTCCGTTCGTTGCACTCGAGTTGGCCGAGGGTGGCAATTTGGCCGAGGCGTTGGCCGGCCTTCCTCAGCCCCCTCGGGCCGCGGCAGCCCTGGTCGAAACGTTGGCCGACGCCGTCGCCGCCGCTCATGAGCACGGCGTTGTCCATCGCGATTTGAAGCCCTCCAATGTTCTGTTGACCTCACGCCTCGCATCGAAGCCTTCGGAGGCCGAGTGGAACCGGGCGAAGATCGCCGACTTTGGCTTGGCGAAGCTGCTCGATTCGGAGACGACACGCACCTCGACGGGCCGTGCTCTGGGCACGCCCTCGTAC
>JAOAAM010000390.1 GCA_026418875.1 Gemmataceae bacterium
TCCTGGTAGCGTGCGAGCGTGGCGGACTTGTAGTACGGCCCGTGAGGACCGGCGACCTCCGCTCCCTCATCCCACGTCAGCCCCAACCAGCGGAACCCGTGAAGGATCGGTGCCAAGGCCGACTCGACATTTCGCTGCTGGTCCGTGTCGTCGATGCGCAGGATGAATTGCCCGCCATGTTTTCGCGCGAACAACCAGTTGAATAGCGCCGTGCGAACGCCGCCAATGTGCAAGTATCCGGTCGGACTGGGGGCAAACCTGGTGCGCACCGTCATAACTCATCCATCCTGGGCGAATCCGTTGCGTCGGGCGATCCGTAGGGTCATCGAACCGCCCGGGAAATTGCCGACCATCTTACGACTTCATCCCCAATTCGCGGAGTTGTCGTTCTGGACACCTGCCTCCAGCATGGTGGCGGGGTGGCCCGAGTTTCCCAAAGTTGGTCGTCGCGCGAAAGCTATCGACAAGAAGTCGGGCGTGCCATAGCTTGTGGGGAATATCTGCCCTGATGCCCATCGCTCGGTGGATCGTTTCGGAGACCGGCGCGACGCGGCGTTGTCCTTCGCGCCAAGACGGAGTGATCGCCCATGCTGACTGCCGTGGGATTCATCCTGCTCGGACTGCTGTTGTTGGTATTGGGTGGTGAATTGATGCTTCGCGGAGCCGTCGGATTGGCCACCTGGCTTCGGTTAACGCCGGCGGTCATCGGGCTGACGGTCGTCGCCGCCGGCACGTCGATCCCCGAGTTGGCTGTCAGCGGCTTAGCCGCCGTCCGCGGGAATGTCGATCTCGCGGTGGCCAACGTGGTCGGGTCCAACATATTCAACGTCACAGTCATTGTCGGCCTGTGTGCGCTGCTGCGGCCGGTCGTCATCCAAGGCAACACCATTCGCCTGGAGTATCCGGTACTGGCCCTGGCAACTTCGGTGTGTGTCATCTTTATGCAGGACGAGTCGATCAATCGCTTCGAGGCGATCGTACTGCTCGTTGGTTACGTGGCCTTCACCGCTTTTATGCTCCGCGTGGTCCGAAGGCAGGTGACGAAGGTCGAAGAGCGCGAACTGGCCGAGGAGGTCGAGGAACTCACACCGTTGGCCGCGCACCCTCGCGCTTGGCTGTCCTTGTTGCTCGTTGCCGCCGGGTGTGTCTTGCTCGGGTTGGGTGCCCACGCCACGGTGGTCGGTGCGGTGGACATCGCGCGAATCCTGGGCATGTCCGAGCATGTGATCGGCGCGACGATTGTTGCGGCCGGCACGGGCTTACCCGAGGTGGTCGCCTCGCTTATCTCCAGCATCCGGGGTCGAAGCGACGTGGCCCTAGGCAATGCCCTCGGCTCCAATCTGTTCAACACGTTGGTCATCCTCGGCATCAGCGCTGCGGTTCGACCTTTACCGGTCCAAGCCGACCTGATTCAGTCCGACTGCTGGTGGATGCTCGGCGTGACGCTGATCCTTTTCCCAGTGATGGCATCCGGGCTACGAGTCAGCCGGTGGGAGGGGTTGGTACTTCTGGCAATTTACGTTGGCTATCTCTGGTTCCTCCTGAATCCCACAATTTGAGAAGCCCGGCGAACGGCAGCTTCCATGAGTGACCGCGTCATCCGGGAAACATGAGTATCGGGGTCGCCACTGCTGCCGGAGCATCACGCTGCCTCGACGCCCAAAAAAATTCCACGAATTCTCCTTGCCTTCCGCTTGACACGGAGGCATCCCGAGGTTATCCGCCTCCGATTTGTTCGGGGGATCGTTCGATTGATCGGACCGTCGAACCATCGGTACTTCGGTCCATCGGTGACGAAAGGGGGGAGAATGTTTCGGCGAAAAATGGCCCTGATCTGCTTGGCGGTTTTGGCGTTGGCCTCGGGAGTCTGGGCACAGGTTCCGCAGAACCAAGGCCGCGTCAAGTTCGTGCCCATCGACACGACGAAAAACTTGGCGACGCCGGTGCCGACGGTGAATTTGCCAGTTAATCAACCACAAAGCTACTTCGATCGCTTGCTGGCGGCGATTCGAGGCGTGTGGCCGTTTGGCACCTCCACCAGTCGGCAGGCGTACATGGCTGGTCCACAGGTGCCCGTGACTCGGCTTCCGCAACCTGCCCCATCCAATTTGCCGCAGCCGCAAAGTCCCAGTACTCGGCTGCCATCGATCCCGTCGATTCCGCCGATCGTCAGCGGCACCATTCGCTGAGCCGGCACCGTCGCGCCTCCCGATCTGGTGCTCGACGTGCCAGCCGGGAGGCGAAACATTTTTCACCTCAAGCACACCGCGGCCCGACAGTCCAGGCCTCAGATCGCCCGCCGCCTCCAGGTTGACGCCTCTGTTATAAATGTCGGGCAAAATTTTAGGAGGTGTTTTTCCCATGCCCGAAGGTGCCTGTGCCACTGTCGTTCGCCGGTTGCTCCTCACGGTCATTGCCGCCACGGCCGTGCTCGCCCCAACTCCTGTGTGTGCCGAAGAACAGCGCGACTCGTGGCCGCAGTGGCGTGGCCCGCAGCGGGACGGTCACCATCGGGGCAGGCGCTGGCCGGAACGACTCAGCCCCGAGTCGCTCCGCCTCCTGTGGAACGAGGCATTGGGGCCGAGTTATTCCGGGCCGGTGGTGGTGGGAGATCGGGTTTACACCACGCAGACCAAAGACAAAAAGTACGAGGTGGTTCACGCCTTCGACCGGCGGACT
>JAOAAM010000352.1 GCA_026418875.1 Gemmataceae bacterium
AGATGTGTATAAGAGACAGATTCGTACTTCGCCACGACGCAGCCGGAGATGGGTGACGAAGCCCGCATCCCGCCGTCGCTCGATGGAGTCGCAGCGAAGATGCAGCCGGATTACCTGCGATCGGTGGTGGACCGAGGTGCCGACGACCGGCCATACATGCATACCCGGATGCCGGGTTTCGGATTGGCGAACCTGCCTGGGTTCGTGGAAGCGTTGACGGAGTTGGACAAGCCACTGCCACGGCCCGAAGTCGCCTTCGACACGACGATGGCCAAGGTGAAAGCGGCTGGGCGGTTCCTGGTCGGATCCCAAGCCTTGAGCTGCATCAAATGCCACACGTTTGCCGGTCAACGGGCCGAAGGTGTCCAAGGCATCGACTTGACGATCATGACCCGTCGGCTGCAACCGGCGTGGTTCCACCGCTACTTGCTCGATCCGCAGCAAGTCCGACCGGGGACAAGGATGCCGGCGTCCTGGCCCAACGGTGAGACGTTTTATCCGAACCTGCTCGGGGGGAAGACAACGGCTCAAATCGAAGCCATCTGGCTGTACCTCGCGGATGGCGGGAACGCGCAGCACCCCGTCGGACTGGGTCAGCAGTCGATTCCGCTGCTGCCGTCAGGCTCTGCGATCATCTACCGCAATTTCATCCAAGGTGCCGGGACTCGGGCCATCGGCGTCGGCTACCCCGAGCGGGCCAACTTGGCATTCGACGCCAACGAGATGCGCCTGGCCCTCATTTGGCAAGGGGCCTTCATCGACGCCGCCCGACACTGGACCGATCGTGGTGCCGGTTGGGAGGGACCGCTCGGCGACAACGTCATCCGCTGGCACGAGGGCGTCCCATTCGCCAGTCTGGAGAAACCGGACACGCCTTGGCCCACGTCCAAGGCCAGCGACTTGGGGTATCGCTTCGGCGGTTATCGCCTCACGCCGGACGATCGACCGACGTTCTTGTACTCGTTCGACGGCGTCGAGGTCGAAGATTTTCCGAACGCGGTGGCCGGCACCGAACCATCCTTGCTCTGGACTTTACGTGTCAAAGCGAAGCGGCCGGTGTCCGACCTGTTCTTCCGTGCAGCCGTGGCCGACCGGATCGAGCCTCAAGCCGACAACACCTTCGTCGTCGGCAACATGAAAATCGTTGTCCGCGACGCGGAAGGGCGAATCCGTCGCAGCCGGGACAAGGATGAACTGCTGATCCCCGTCCGCTTCCAGAACGGCCAAGCCGAGTTTCGACTGGAGATTCACTGGTGAAATCGAACTTGCATCGGGAAATGGTTCGGCGAGTCGTCGGTTGGGCGGCTCTTGCGGCTTGGTGGACGATGGCTTCCCCCGTTGAGGCTCAGCGTTCGCTGGAGCGGGCGGAGGCGGAGTATTACCGCATCCTGACGCTCGAGCCGCCGCCGGGTGAGGTGATCGAGCCGGGAGCCATCGAGATGCTGCCCGATGGTCGTGTGGCCGTGGGGACACGCCGCGGCGAAATCTGGATGATCGAAAACGCCCTGGCCGACGACCCGAAGCAGGCTCGTTTCCGCCGCTTCGCCCACGGGCTGCACGAGATCCTTGGCTTGGCCTACAAGGACGGCTGGTTGTACGTGGTTCATCGGCCCGATGTGACACGGGTGCGGGATAGCAACGGCGACGGCAAAGCCGATGTTTTCGAGGTTTTCGCACAAGGATGGGAGATCAGCGGCGACTATCACGAGTATGCCATCGGCTCAAAATTCGACCGCGACGGGAACATCTGGGTGGCGCTGTGCCTCACCGGTTCATTCTCCAGCGAGGTGAAGTATCGTGGTTGGGCGGGCAAGGTGACGCCGCAGGGGCAGTTCGTCCCGACAACCAGCGGTGTTCGGTCGCCCGGGGGGGTCGGCTTCAATGCCGAGGGCGACGTCTTTTACACGGACAACCAGGGGCCTTGGAATGGAACCTGTGCGTTGAAACAATTGACCGTCGGCGGTTTCGTCGGCCATCCGGACAGTTTTCGCTGGTACGACACTCCCGAGGCGCGTTATCTTGGCCCCGCCCCGAAGCGGCCCGACTCGGGCAGCCGCCTCAACGTGGAAGCGAAGAAGATTCCCCAGCTGATGCCGCCGGCTGTGTACTTCCCCTACGTCAAGATGGGCCAATCGGCCGCGGGGATCGAATGCGATCGCAGCGGGGGCAAGTTCGGCCCATTCGAAAAGCAACTCTTCGTCGGTGATCAAACGCACAGCACCGTGATGCGAGTGTTTCTCGAGAAAATCGACGGCCGCTACCAGGGAGCCTGTTTCCCTTTCCGCCAAGGGTTCTCCGCGGGGATCGTTCCGGTCTGTTTCGCCCCGGACGGCTCGTTGTTCGCCGGGGGAACGGCACGAGGTTGGGGATCGCGCGGCCCTCGGC
>JAOAAM010000507.1 GCA_026418875.1 Gemmataceae bacterium
AGATGTGTATAAGAGACAGGTCGAACGCCACGCGCAGCTTCGCCGATCCGGCGAGATCAAGTTCCTTCGACCCGATGCGAAAAGCCAGGTCACGGTCGAGTACAACGAGGACGGCACACCGCATCGGGTGAGCACGATCGTCTTCTCGACGCAGCATGACGAGTCGGCCGTGGAGGTCGTCAACGGGAAGCGGCGGTTCTCCGGTGCTGCCCGCGAGGAACTGATCCACAAGCTGATCCTGCCCACGCTCCGGGCGGAGAATCCGGATCTGGTCAACGGCGAGATCGAGTACCACATCAACCCAACGGGTCTGTTTCTCGAGGGCGGACCGCATGGCGACTGCGGCCTGACGGGGCGGAAGATCATCGTTGATACCTACGGCGGGCGGGGCCGGCATGGCGGCGGGGCATTCAGCGGCAAAGACCCGACGAAGGTGGATCGCTCGGCGGCGTACATGGCTCGGTACATCGCGAAGAACATCGTGGCGGCGGGTTTGGCCCGGCAGTGCGAAGTGCAGCTGTCGTACGCGATCGGCCATCCCGATCCACTTTCCATTTGGGTCAACACGAACAACACATTGGTCGAGGGTTTGACCGAAGATCGCTTGATCGAATTGATCCGCGAACATTTCAAGCTGACGCCTCGGGGGATCATCGAGAGCCTTGATCTGCGTCGGCCCATTTATCGAGAGACTGCCCGGCACGGACATTTCGGCCGCGAGCAGGCCGAATTCACTTGGGAACGGACCGACAAGGCGGACGCGCTGCGTCGGGCGGCGCGATCTCTGGTCCGCGCTTGACCTTGGCCTGGTAGAAGGAATCTTTTGCTGGGGGCACGGGCGCCAGGCCACTCCGAGATCGCGTTCAAGGACGGGGACGATGGCGGCCGCCTCGGCTGCGGATGGGCCGAATTCGCTTGGAGATTCGTCATCCTCGGCCTACTTGCGACAATCCGAACAACCCACATCGGAAACGGATTTCCTACCACCGCTCGTTGACGCTGTTTGAAGTCATTTGCCGAGCGACGACGATACCTCTCACGCGGAAAACGGTGGGCAAGGATGATACCGGCTGTGGCCCACCTGAATCCGCGTGTTGGCTGCTCACGGTTCAAGGACGTTCCCATGAGCGGACTGCACCTTGTGCTGCTCTCGTGCGCTTGGCTGATGGCTCACGAACCGGAACAGCCTGGCTCGTACTTGTTTGAGCCGGCCTACGTTCTGGATTGGGAGTTGCGTGGCAAACCCGAGCCGTATTGGCTGCAACCCGGCGACATTTGTTTCGCAGTCAATAACCACATCATGTCGCGGATTGGGCATCGGCTCTCGGGAGCGGGACTTCCCAACCACAGCATGATCGCATTTGCCCATCCCGACGGCCGGGTGTGGATCATGGAAGCTGGGCCGCACAGCCGCTTGTCCCTGCAAGCGATGGAGGCGTACACCCACTTGCAGAAATACGTGGACGACGGCGGGCGTGTCTGGGTCCGCCGTCGGAAGACGCCGCTGTCGGCCGAGCAATCCGCCGCCCTGACCCGCTTCTGCCTGTCGCAAAATGGGAAGATTTTCCCGGTCGTGCGACTCGTCGGGCAGTTGACTCCCCTGCGGAGTCGCGGACTTCTCCGGACGGCATGGATGGGGAAACCGGACTTAGACCAGCGGACCTATTTTTGTTCGGAATTAGTGTTGAATTCGCTGGTGGCGGCCGGCGTGCTTGACCCGGAACTGTACCGACCGTCGGCGACATATCCGAGCGACCTTTTCTTCAGCGTGTCACGTAATCCCCACGTCCATCGGGGTGTCATGTTGCTGGATCGCGATTGGGACCCGCCGGCCCGATGGCTGGGCACTATTCCACACGATTGAGGCCGTCCATGAGTCTTGTCTGCGTGCTGGCGGCGGTGATTTCCTTGGTCCCGCCTTCATCGGGGTATGGATATGTCCACGATCCGGCGTTTGTCTTGGACAAGGTGATCCGAGGGGCCTCGCGCCCCTACTTACCCCAGCCGGGTGACCTTTTGCTCTTCAGCGACGATCGCATTGGTTGGACGATCGCGCACAATCTGGCCAAGACGGGGAAGCCGCATCACAGTGCGATTGTTTTCCGGCTTCCCGATGGGACACTGGCGACCGCCCAAGCAGGCTCGCATCGAGACACGCCGTCCAAAGTCGGCATCATGCTGCTGGACGAACATCTGGAGCACGAGGCGGGCCGGACCGGGCGACGGACTCGGGAAATCTGGGTGCGGCAGCGGAAGACACCCCTCACCCCGGAACAATCGGAGGCGCTGACCCGGTTTGCTTTCGAGGCGGAGGGGCGGCGTTTCGCGCGAATCCGTATGTTTTTCCTGATGACGCCGTGGCGAGCGAAGGGGCCACTGCGTACCGCCGTGGTGGGGAAGACGGACCTGGATCAGAAGAGCTATTTTTGCTCGGAGTTTATTGTCACCGCCTTGGCTGCTTGCGGGGCCATCGACATCGACCTGGCCCGTCCGGCAGCGACCTTCCCCCGCGACCTGTTTTTCGGCACATCTCGAAACCATTGGGTCGCCCGGGGATTGTGTCCCCTGAATCGGGACTGGGAAGCGCCTGCCCGGTGGACGGCCTGTCCGCAACGGATTGATCTCCCGAAAGAGACCACGACGGGAATAGAATAGCGCCCGACGCTGGATTCGGGGGAACTTTCGTGCGAAGACGAGTTCTCGTTGCCGCCGTGCTGGCTAGCGCATTCCTGCCGTGGTTCGTCGGCGCGATCATCACCGCCGAGCCGCCGAAGGAGACACGCGAGTTCAGCGGCAAGGTCGTCGCCGTGGCCGGGATCCTCGAGCGTGAGGGGGCACCGTTGGACAAGGATGCCGCCGCTGCCTGGTTGGCCCTGCTCAGCGACGATGGGAGGTTGCGGCCGATCGTCAAAGATGCCGGCAGCCGGATGCTATTCAAAGATGAACGCTTGCGAGACCGTCCGGTGATCCTTCGCGGTCGGCTCGTGGGCCGGGATCAATTCTTGCAGGTGTTTCAGGTCGTTACCGTGGTCGAGGGGCGGAGGCACGAGCCGTTTTACTGGTGCGACATCTGTAAGATCAAGCGGTTCGAGCCGAACGATTGCGACTGCTGTGGTGCCCCCTTGGAATTTCGGGAAGAACCCGTGGATCGGTGACTTCAACTATGACGATCGCGGTCGGTTTGTTGATTCTCGTGGTGACCGCGGTGGCCGTGGCTCGCAGGTTCGAGGTTCGACTGGTCCTCCTCACGGCAGCATTCGCCTTGGCGACGTTGGCCGCGACCGCCGAATTGAGCGCCGATGGCGATTTCGGAAGTCTCGCTGCGGCCTGGATGCAAATTGCCCGGACCTTCGTCGCCACGCTCAGCAATGAGAAATTTGTTGTGCCGATCTGCTCGGCCATGGGCTTTGCCTACGTGTTGCGTCACACCGAGTGTGACCAGCACCTGGTGCGTCTGCTGATTCGACCTTTCCGCCGGGTGCGACCGCTGCTTGTGCCGGCGACGGTGGGCATCGGGTTTTTGGTGAACATCCCGCTGGTCAGTCAGACGAGCACGGCCGTGGCCGTGGGAACCGTCTTGGTGCCGCTGCTCCGTGCCTCGGGTGTCTCGCCGTTGACGATCGGGGCAGCCTTGGTCCTCGGTTCCTCGCTCGGGGGCGAACTGCTGAATCCCGCCGCGCCGGAGCTACTCTCCGTGGCTCGGGCCTTGCAGAAGGATCTTCCCCAGGCTCGCTCGCAGGACTGCGTGGCTCATGTGCATCGCCTGATTTGGTGGCACCTGCTTTTGGCTACGTTCGTGTTTTGGATCATGAACCGGCGAAACGAGGCAAATGCGGATGGCCCTGCGACTGCGGACACCGCAACACGGAGTGTCGAGCGGGTCCGCTGGGACAAAGCCGTGATCCCATTTGTCCCGTTGATCTTGCTGTTCCTGACGTCGCCGGCCTTCGGCTTGATGGAAGTTCCCCTGGATTGGCTCACCGGCCCGAAAGATCGCGAGACCTTTGATAGTCGCTTGATTGGCGTGGCGATGTTGATCGGGGCGGTGCTGGCGTCGGCGACCATGCCGACTTTCTTGGGCCGCAGCACGGCGATCTTTTTCGAGGGTGCAGGGTATGGCTTCACCCACATCATCGGATTGATCGTCGCGGCCTCGTGTTTTGGCGAAGGGATCAAATTGCTCGGTTGGCACCTGTGGTTCGGAGAATGGATTGAGCGATACCCCACGATCTTGATTCCGGCGGCCGTGCTGGTTCCGATGCTGTTCGCCCTGATTAGCGGCTCGGGGATGGCGGCGACGCAAAGCCTGTTCGAGTTTTACGTCGCGCCCATCCACGCCACGGGTGCCGACCCATTCCGCATCGGGGCGTACGTGGCGATTGGTGCCGCCGCCGGCCGAACCATGTCGCCGGTCGCCGCCGTGGTCCTCATGGCGGCACGAATGACAGAGACCGAGCCATTCCAAGTGGCGCGAAAGGTCGCTTTTCCCCTACTTGTCGGTCTGTTGGCTTTGATGGTCGCCGCGATCTTTCGGCTAAGCTGACCCAACGCTGGGATCGTTCGCCCCGCAGGTTGAGACCAGACACAGCGGAGACTCCACCGGGTTCGGCTTGCTTTCAACGGCAGACTCGGTATGCACCGTGCGGTTCTCCGAGGGTCCGACCATGCGTTCCGTGTGCCGATTCGTCGTTCGTCTGGCGTTGCTGGGGTTCTTGATGCCGTCGCTCAGCGCAGCGGCCTCGAAAATCGACCGGGTTTTCGTGGAGCAAGATGTCGTCGAGGGTAAGTCGCTGCCCGTGGAGACAACCCGGCCCAGCCAAGCTCGCCCGCAAGGGTTGCCCAACTCGGGGTGGACGGCCCGCGGGCAGGATGAGTCAACGACGGCCCCGCATCGGTCATCGCTCCAAGAGGGACGGCCCGGCGACTGGCGGCAAAGGCTTCGTGAACGAACGGAGAGATGGTGGGCGATCCCGTTCCCACAATTCGATCTGCTGTACCGCTTGCCGGAGTATTGAACGACCAGCGGGGGCCGATGGTCACCGGACGGCTACTGCCAGCCAGTGATTTGGAGCAGGGTTTGAGCTGCCGCGTGACTCAATCGAGGGTCCGCATCTCGGAGCATCTCTTGCAGGGTCGCCTTGGCACCAATGGCAGCCGGTCCGATGCGTGCCAACGTTTCCAAGATCGTGACCGCCTCGTCCCTAGGGTCGAAGTCCACGACCAGGACCGACGTGGGGATGGTCTTCTCGAATTCGTCGATCTCTTTGGGTGCGGGGGTGGTGCAGTCTTGGTGGCGAAGTTCTTGCAGACGTTGGGTGAGGGCAGGCACTGCCATTCCGGCACGCATTCCCATAAACCCGATTGCCACGATCACTTCTCGCCGGACGAAGGGGCGTTGATCACCCAGGCGGGAAATCAGGGCTGGCAGTGCCTTCGGACCCACGTTGCTCAGGGCCTTGGCCACCAGTCTGGAGTGGATCAAATTGACGCTGTTCAGTGCTTCGAGCAAGTCCGGGATTGCCGATTCGGCCAGTGGACCCATGTTCGCAAGGGCTTGAGCGGCTCCGGCAGCCGTGCGGG
>JAOAAM010000533.1 GCA_026418875.1 Gemmataceae bacterium
GATCTGCTTCAGGTTATTTGAGCACTGCATCCGGGCCGCCGCCTCGCGAACTTTCTGCACCGCGGGCAGGAGCAACCCGATCAGAATGGCGATAATTGCGATGACGACAAGCAACTCAATCAGAGTGAATGCCGAACGGACTCGGCGGAACATGCACGCACCCCCCAAAGGAAAAGATGACTAGCAAGGAAAACATTTCCTCGTTTTTTCATCAATTTGGTCGCACCGTCAAGAGTATAGGTTGCAAAAAATGAGAAATTTGATTTGAAGTCAGAGTGGGGAACAAAACCATGCCCTGCCTGCGTTCACCGACGGCGATCAGGGATGTGTCAACCGACGATTGAACACCGCTGAGCGTTAACGTCTATTAATCCGAATTTTACGTCAACGATCCCACGGCGGAGTGGGAATCGACGATTGAATTGGGGCATACGGGCTTCGCCAACGTCGAACCTCTCCGTCCCCAGTACTGTGTGCATCCGAGGTGCCGTCCTCTGAGGACTCCCTCGTCGGGACATCTTTTGGCAGTGGGTTCGTCTTGAGGGATTGGATTAGTGCGTCGGCGTCGGATGCCGGTTTTTGCGCCTTCAGCTCTCGCGTTGGTTCGTTGACTTCAAACGTCTCGCCGTCGCAGGCTGCTTGGCATTTCGGGCATTTCATTCCCAAATAGTCGCATGTGGCACAATGCTTTCGGGGCGGCAGCAACCGGCCATCGCGCTCGTAAATCCCTCCCCGCCCGAAGGTATGGCTGGGAGTGGGGTCCGGGTCGTCGCACCCACGCCGATGAGCACAACCGCCAAGGAAGGTCAGGACCGCCGGAATCAGCAGGGCGACGGTGCGGCAGTTCATAGTCGGCCTCGATTGCGCAATTTGCGTGTTTTGCCGAAATTCCCAAATCATCGCAAAATGCGTTGCACACTCATTTCATCGATTTTTTCGGCAGCCGCGTCACTTCGACCCGAAACTTTTCGGCCACACTTTCGCCTAAGCTCGGACAAGCGGCGCAAGTTGTTCGTTTTGGGTAATGACCTGCCGCTCCATGTTGATCGGCGACCGGCCGTCACTCCGGCAGGCGAGCTTTGAGCGTGGCCAATTGGGGGTTGCCCGGTGCGGGTCGCCCCGCCGCATCAACGTGTGCCCGGGCCTTGGAGGGCTGGTGGGCATCGAGGTAAAGCTCGGCCAGTTTGAGGTGAGCGGCGACGAATCCCGGACGGTAGCGGAGCGCTTGCTCGAGGGCCTGGATCGCTCCGGGGCGATCGTTTTGCCGCAGGCGACAATCCGCCACATTGAACCAAGCCACGGTGTCGGCGGGTCGCAACTCCAGGGCTTGGCGATACGACGATTCGGCCCGCTGGACTTCGCCACGCATCAACGCCAAGCCACCAGCGATGACATGGGCGTCGGGGTGCCTCGGGTCAAGTTCGATGACTTTCGCGACCTCATCACTGGCTTGTTGCAGTTCCTGGACCATGATGAAGGCCCGAATCAAGGCCATGCGTGCCTCGATGAAATCGGGGTAGTCCCGCACGAGTCGCCGCAACTCGGCGATGCCAGCATCGACTCGCTCGGCCTGCACCAACCCCAAGGCCCGCTGGAGTCGGCCACGTCGGCTCACCTGGTGCACCGAGATGCGAACGATCTTTGGATCCATCCACGGTGGGTCGGGGGGGGCTTCGGCAGCACGCTGACGGATCGGCTCGGCCTGGTCAGATCGGTCAAGCCGCTGAAGGGCCTCGGCCAGGCTGGAAAGCGCCGCTTTCTGGGCGGTCGGATGTTCGGCGGCTTTCTCCAAAATGGAGACGGCCGCTGCCGCGTCTCCCCGCCGCAACATGATCTGACCCCTTCCGAGCAGAGCTCGGGCATTGTCGGGCTGCTGGCGGAGAACTTCACCGAACGCCGCTTCCGCTTCGTCCAAAAGGTCGGCGGCGAGCAGGGCCTCGGCGAGGCGAAGTCGCACGAACGCATCCCGTGGGGCGACTGCCGCGGCCCGACGCAACGCCTCCAACCCTTCCTCGGGACGCTCCAGCAACAGTGCCATGC
This sequence comes from Gemmataceae bacterium, assembly GCA_026418875.1. Lineage (GTDB taxonomy): Bacteria > Planctomycetota > Planctomycetia > Gemmatales > Gemmataceae > CAKZUU01. The sequence goes on from JAOAAM010000533.1 coordinate 2,041, forward strand.
CACGAAAGTAAGGCCAGCGCACGTCGGCAGGATCCATCCGCTCGGCCCGTTCCAGCCAGGAGATCGCCTCGGAATAGAGGTCGTTGGCAAAGAGCACTAACCCCACCTGCCCCCAATGGGACGCGGCACCGGGATCGGCCAGCACCGCCGACCGAGCTTGTTCGATCTCCGCGATCACGGCCGGCTCGACTCCCGCAACGGGCACCTCGGGGACAACAGTCTTCGACCTACCATGACCCAGCAGCCAGACGCCCGCACCCAAAACGGCGATCAGGAGCAGCCCGATGAGCCACCAACGTCGAACCACTCGAATCCCCAATGCACTCATGCTCGTCCAAAGGAAAAACGGTCTACGGTATCAGTCCCCGTAGTACTGCGTTCGAGTCATTCCGTCGACCGACCGTCGTTTCCCTCGTTTTACGGGGCTTGGCGGCCATCTCCTTGGCGAAGGACCACCCTCTGATCGACCGGACCGCCGGGGAATCGTTCCCGTCTCCCGTCTGGCCAAGTCACCTCGATCTCGTCGTAAGCCGAGGCATTTCCCAAGCCGAAGAACAGCCGCGGATCGCTGCTGCACAGGTAGCTGAAGCCGGGTTGAACAAGGCGACGGTAACGACGTTCACCAATCCGCACCGTGACCTCAGCACCGTAAGCATCGCGACTGCCTGCTTGCGGCAAGATTGCCCGCACGATTAGGTGATGGCCCGCTCTGGGGGCGACGTTGCGGAAAAGGCGAGCCGGTCCGGCGATTTCCGTGCTCAGAAGGTCCGGTGCCCCGTCATCGTCGAAGTCGGTGACCATCAAGGCTCGACCGACACCGGGTCGATCGCTGAAATCGGGATTGTCCCGGCTGATGTCTCGGAAATTCCCACGCCCCGCGTTGACGAAGATCTGGTGCCGTTGGCGATACGGCTGCCAGAAGTCGGCATCGTCGGGCGACGAGCCACGCCGGCGGACCACTCCG
>JAOAAM010000567.1 GCA_026418875.1 Gemmataceae bacterium
GTATGCCTGTTGGGTATCCTAAGCATGGGTTACGACCGGTTCCTGCGTGCTCTTTTCGGCAGTGAGGATCGGCCCACGTCGATTCCGCCGTCATCGCCCATTCCGCCGTCATCGCCGATTGGATCACCCTCTCATGGCGAATGACACCGATGATCTGCGTGTCGCACTTTTTACAGGAAACTACAACTACTGCGCCGATGGGGTGGCCTTGGTCCTGAACCGCCTCGTCGGCCACTTAGAGCGACGTGGCGTCTCGGTTCGAGTGTTTGCTCCGACCAAACCCGAGCCAGCCATCCAGCACGTGGGCACGCTGATCTCCGTCCCCTCGTTTCCTTTCCTCCTGAATTCAAACTATCGCGTGGCGTGGGGTATGCCCCGTCGGGTGCGACGGTTCCTCGAATCATGGCAACCTCACATCGTGCATCTTGCATCGCCCGACGCTCTCGGTTTCGCGGCCCTGCGCTGGGCCAAACATCGTGGCATCCCAGCCGTCGCCACGTATCACACCCACATCGGCAGTTACATGAAGTATTTCGGGCTGGGATTTCTCGAACCCATCGCTTGGCGTGTCCTGCGTCGCTTCTATAACCAAACCACCGAAACCTACGTTCCCTCTGCTTCCATGCGCGACCTGCTAGCCGCCAAAGGATTCACATGCTCGATGCGGGTCTGGGAGCATGGCGTCGATCGGACGCGATTCCAACCAGGGTTGCGGTCGTATGAATGGCGACGGCGGCAAGGCATCGGCGATCACGAAATCCTGGTGGGATTCGTCGGCCGATTGGTCCGTGAAAAAGCGGTCGAGACTTGGGCTGATGTCATCTTAAAACTCGAAGCCAGCGGCCGACCGATTCGGAGTATCATGATCGGCGAGGGACCAGCCGGCCCCATGTTGCGACATCGGCTCCCGAAAACCATCTTTCCAGGCTATTTGTCTCATGATGATCTCGGTACGGCAATGGCGTCGATGGATGTGTTTCTGTACCCGAGCTTATCCGAGACGTTTGGTTGTGTGACCTTAGAGGCCATGGCGTCGGGAGTTCCGCCGGTGGTGGCCGATGCCACGGGTAGCCGAGATCTAGTGCGTCATGGCGAGACAGGCTTCGTCTGCCAACCTAACAATGTCGAGGACTTCGCCCATCACGTCCTCCTGTTGTCCGATTCAGCTCCCCTGCGTCGCCAATTGGGCCAGGCTGCTGCTAGCTATGCGGAGTCTTACACCTGGGATCGTGTATTGGATGATATGCTAAACAATTATCGACGACTCGTCGAATTGGGTTCCGCGATCCTGGCATCTTCCGATCATCGAAATCCGAGTTGACCCGATGAAGACTCCTGCCGAGCGCGCCGAGGAACTGCGAAAACTCATCAATCACCACAATTATCTTTATTACGTCGAAGCTCGCCCTGAAATCAGTGACCGTGAGTTCGACCAACTTTTCGACGAGTTACGGGAATTAGAACGGAAACATCCCGAGTTGGTGACCCCCGACAGTCCGACGCAACGAGTCGGAGGCGCCCCCATTCCAGGATTCCGCACCGTCACGCATCGACTACCGATGCTATCCATCGAGAAAAGCAAGAGTATCGGCGAGCTGAGAAACTTTGATCGCAACGTTCGCGATAGGCTCAGGGGGGCGCAACCAGAATACGTCGTCGAGCCAAAGATTGACGGAGTTTCGATCTCTCTCACCTACGAGAACGGATTGCTAACGGTCGCAGCGACTCGGGGGGATGGAGAGCGGGGAGACGATGTCACCCATAACATCCGAACGATTCATGAAGTACCCCTGCGACTTCGCACCGAGGCTCCACCGCCCCTCGTCGAGGTTCGCGGTGAGGTTTACATGACGAAAGCCGAGTTAGTGAGGATCAACAAGATTCAGGACGAGCGTGGTGAGGAGAAGTACGCGAATCCGCGGAACCTCACGGCAGGAACTCTCAAGCAACTCGACCCTCGCATTACCGCCCAACGCCGGTTACGCATCTTCGCATTCGGCTTGGGTGTCGTCGAAGGGTGGTCCGTTCGGACGCAATGGGAAGCACTTCAACAACTGAAGAAATGGGGCTTCCCCGTGAATCCGCATGCCCATCTCTGCCGGAACATTGACGAGGTGGTTGATTACGTTCTGAGTTGGGCGGAGAAACGTTTTGAATTACCGTACGAAACGGATGGAATGGTCATCAAGGTGAACGACTTCGCTCAGCAACAGATCCTCGGGGCGACAAGCCATCACCCCCGCTGGGCGCAGGCATACAAGTACGAAGCGGAGGAAGCTGTCACTCGGTTAGCGCGAGTCGAGATCTCGATCGGCAAACACGGGGAGCTAGTGCCGACCGCCATTTTTGACCCGCCGGTCCAACTCGCCGGCACGACGGTGACCCGGGCGACGCTGCATAACCCGGCCGAGATCGAGCGGAAGGACATCCGCATCGGCGATTCGGTGGTCGTGATCAAAGCCGGCGACATCATCCCTCGGGTGGTGCGTGTTCTGACGGAGGCGCGAACCGGGCAGGAGAAGGTCATCGAATTCCCATCGCATTGCCCGTTTTGCGGGTCGCCTGTCCGACGAACGAGCGGCGAGCGGAGTTACAACTATGTCTGCGCGGCCGGAAGTCAGTGCCCAGGTCAAATTGTCGGCCGCATCAAGGCGTTCGCCCGCCGGGGCACCATGGACATCGAGGGGCTGGGCGAGGAATTGGCCCAGCAACTGGTCGATGCGGAATTGGTGACATCGGTGACGGACATTTATCGCCTGACAGAGGGCGAGCTTCTGAAGCTGGAGCGCATGGGCAAGAAAAAGGCCCAGAAGCTGCTCGCGGCCATCGAGGCAAGTAAGGGGCGCGGCTTGGCTCGATTGCTGGCCGGGTTAAGCATCCCCGGCGTCGGCGAGACGATGGCCGCCGCCGTGGCTCGAGCATTCCCCAGTATGGATCGATTACTTGCTGCCAGCCCCGAACAGATCGCCGCCGTGGAGGGGATCGGCCCGGTGCGTGCTCAGCACATCTACGATTTTTTTCACCGACCCGAAGGGCAGCAGTTGGTCCGCGAACTCCGCGACTTGGGCATCAAGCTGACCGAAGATGTGACCGCGCCGCCATCAAAATCACCCATTGCCGGAAAGACAATCGTGGTGACGGGGACTCTGAAGCATTACAGCCGACAGCAGATTGAGGATTTGATTGAGTCGTTAGGCGGGAAAGCGACAGGCAGTGTATCCTCCAAGACGGACTTCGTCGTGGCAGGGGAAGAGGCGGGTAGCAAGTTGGAGAAGGCTCGGCAACTCGGCATTCGCGTCATCAACGAGGAGGAGTTCGAGCAAATGATCCGATCGGCGAAGCACGACGGTGTGCAAGGCAAGTAAACCGCTCCGCGGTCGTCGGCCGCCCAAGGGGACTCGGATCGACGGCATCGACAGGGTCTATCGTTCCGACCGTTTGTTCCGTTCAGTCGCACTGTCAACCGCGCACGAGGGTCTCGAACAGCCCCCGACGAGGCCGTTCCAGCTGCCGAATGAGTCGGCAACGGTGGGGTGGGGTCGAAACACCTTGCCTGCGCCATCGCAGCGATGGGACGAAGGCAGTCGCCGTGCCGAGAGTAAACACCCGGCGCTGGTTGGTTGAAGCGGAAGTTCCGGTTTCGTGGGCGGGAGAATTCCGCCGGGAGCGGGCAATATCTGTTGCTTAAATGCCAACGGATTGGGACAATAGCGGTTAGCGATGTTAAAGACTCGTTCCGGCGTGATGCCGCGGTGTTCTGATCGGCTCAGTCGAGAAGGGAGCGATTCATGCGGCGGGAGTTTTGGTCGGCGTTGGCCCTGGTCGGGCTGGCAGTCACGGCCGCACAAGCCCAGTACTTGGTGATTCGTGTTTACGTGGGCGGCGAGATGGAAGGCTCGTCGTCGGGGAGCACGGCGGGGGGTGGCGGAGGCGGCGAGTTTGCCGGCGGCGGTGAGTTCGCCGGCGGCGGTGGGGCAGGCTTCGCCCCCGGTGCCGCTGGTGCGGGAGGTCGACCTGGCGCGGCGGGTGGCGGTGCCGGCTTCGCTCCTGGCGCTGCGGGGCTTGGCGGTCCGCGGGGCGGCGGATTCGGCCCTGGCGGAGAAGGCGGCGGCGGTGCCGGCTTCGCCCCCGGTGCCGCGGGCATGGGTGGCCCGAACCGTCCGGGAGCGCCCAACATGCCCGGCATGGCCGGAGCTGGTCGACCTGGCATGCCCAACATGCCCGGCATGGGAGGACCCATGGGCGGTTACAATCGCGGTGGCATGTCAGCGCCCGGCATGATGATGGGCGGCGCTGCCCCTGGGGCGGCCGGTGGCGGCGGCGGCATGGCCGGAGCGGG
>JAOAAM010000360.1 GCA_026418875.1 Gemmataceae bacterium
GACCTCCACAGCTCGGGTGCTTGGCGATCCGACCGCGATCGTCGGCGGCAACCGGTCGGGTTGACCGAAGACCAAATGTCCTTCACCTTCACCTTGGCACGTGCCATGGTGATGGAAAAAACCAAAGGCCAACTGCCGGCACCCCTCGCCGCGTTGGATGCGATCGAAAAAGGCTGCAATCGGCCGTTGGAAGAAGGGTTGGCCTTCGAGACGGAGGCCATGATCCCGCTCGTGGGCAGTCCAATTTCCAAAGCCCTGATCGCCGTGTTTTTCATGAACCAGAAGATCGCCAAGGATCCCGGAGTCGCCGACATCTCCGTTCAGCCCGCCAAAGTCCTGCGCGTGGGTGTCTTGGGCGCAGGGATCATGGGGAGTGGCATCGCCGCGGCCCACGTTCGCAAGGGCATCCCCACGGTCGTCCTCGACTCGAATCCCCAGGCCTTGGAGAAGGGCATCCAATCGATCGCTGCTGGGTTCAAGTCGATGGCCGACAAAGGTCGGATGAAGCCGGACGAACTCGTCGCTGCCTTGGCGCGGCTCGGCACGGCGGCCTCCTTGAACTGCCTGACGGATTGTGACGTCGTCATCGAGGCCATCGTCGAAAACGAGCAAGCCAAAACCAACCTGTACCGCGAACTGGAACCCTTGCTCAAACCGAACGCGATCCTGGCTTCAAACACGTCGACGATCTCAATTTCCCGGATGGCCAAATCATTGCGGCATCCTGCGCGATTTGCCGGCATGCACTTCTTCAACCCCGTCGAGCGGATGCCTCTGGTCGAGGTCATCCGCGGGGAGGCCACGAGCGATGCGACGGTCGCCACGCTGGTCGCCCTGGCGAAACAGATCGGGAAAAGCCCCATCGTCGTCAAAGATGGTCCCGGATTTCTGGTGAATCGCATCCTGTTCCCTTACATGAACGAAGCGCTGGTGTTGCTGGAGGAAGGCGCGGATCCCCGGGCCGTGGACAGAGCCGCGACGACCTTCGGCATGCCGATGGGGCCGATCACCCTGTACGACGTGGTCGGGCTGGACACCGCCCTGTTCGCCGGTCGTGTGATCCAGGCGGCGTACCCCGAACGCACGGTCATCTCGAACCTCTTGGATGAATTGGTCTCGCTCGGGCGGTTAGGGCAAAAGACAGGTGCTGGTTTTTACAAATACCCCAAGGGGCTGAAGGGCGAGGACGACCCGGCGATGGTGTCGATCCTTGCGAAACACCGTCGGCAGACTCGGAATTTTTCCAATGAGGAAATGCAGCAACGCCTATTCCTGCCCATGGTCACGGAAGCCTCGCGGGTGCTGGCCGAGGGAATCGTGCGTGACCCAGTGGACTTAGATTTGGGGCTGATTATGGGGATCGGCTTCCCCACGTGGCGGGGCGGCTTGCTGCACTGGGCCGACGCCACGGGGATCGGCCAAATCGTGGATTGGCTCAAGCAATTTGAGCCGCTGGGACCGCGCTACGCGGTTACCCCAGAGTTACAGCAACTCGCGGCCAGCGGCGGGAAGTTTCACCGGTCTTGATCCGCGGTTGAAGTCCGAAACCAGGTTTCGCGGAACGAGGCGAGACGCTGTTCTCGGATGGCATCGCGCAGAGCCTCCATCAGCCGAAGGTAATACGCAAGGTTGTGAATCGAGAGCAGAGTCGGGCCAAGCATCTCTTCGACTTGGAAGAGGTGGTGCAAGTAAGCTCGGCTGAAGTGCTGGCACGTGTAGCACGGGCAATCTTCCTCCAGCGGCCGCGAATCACGGCGATGGCAAGCATTCCGCAGTCGCAGCGAGCCACTTCGAGTGAATGCCGAGGCGTTCCGTCCATTGCGCGTCGGGAGAACACAATCGAACATGTCGATGCCCGACTCCACCGCCACCAAGATGTCCTCGGGCCGACCAACACCCATGAGGTATCTAGGTTTGTCGGCCGGGAGAAACGAGGCACAAGCCGGCAAGGCCGCGTGCATTTGCTCCGGCGACTCCCCCACGCTGAAACCGCCCAGGGCGTAGCCGGGAAAGTCGAGCACCGCCAGTTGCTCGGCGCAGGTTCGTCGCAGGTCCAAATCCAACCCCCCTTGGACAATGCCGAAAAGCGCTTGATCGGGCCGACGATGCGCATCGCGACACCGCTCAGCCCAGAGGATGCTGCGACGAACAGCGTCCCGCAATTTTTCGGGAGTAGCATCGCCCGGCGGGCACTCGTCCAGGCACATGGCGATGTCCGAACCGAGGTTTTCCTGAATTTGCACGGCCTTTTCCGGTGTCAGTTCCAGGATTTGTCCGTCCACGTGGGAGCGAAAAACGACGCCTTGATCGCTCATCTGCCGCAAATCCGCGAGGCTGAATACTTGAAAGCCGCCGCTGTCGGTTAAAATGGGGCCATTCCAGCCCATGAAGCGGTGCAGACCGCCGAGGTCTCGAATAATGTCATCGCCGGGGCGCAGGGTCAGATGATAGGTATTTCCCAGGATGATTCGGGCACCAACCGAGCGAAGTTGATCGGGAGTCACCCCTTTGACACTAGCTCGAGTGCCGACCGGCATGAAGCACGGGGTGGAGACCTCGCCATGCGGTGTCGTCAAGACGCCAACCCGGGCGGCACCATCGTGGAATCGAACCGTGAATTGAATCGCCATGCCGATTTTATGCCGAATTTAAGCTATCTCGTCCGCACGTCTCCCTCGAGGAAACCCAGAGGGGAGCGGTGGGCGACCAGCCTTGGAAAAATTGGGTCCGCCCGTCGGAGCGATTTCGATGAGCAAGCGTTATCCCTGCCCCATGGTCGGTTGCAGTCATCAATTTACCGCCGAGGAGTTGACCGGGGTGACAGTCGTCACCTGCCCGAGTTGCGGATCGCGGATTCAGCTCCGGAGCGCGGTGGCGGCCGCTCCCCCGCCGACCCCCTTGCCGACTCCGCCGATTGTGCAAACCACCGCGGCCAAGCGATCCCGTGATGTGGTCATCTATTCCGCCGTGATCGGCGGCTTCCTCCTGCTGGTGGCCTTCGGAATCGTGGCCGCGGTCGTCAGCTCGCGCAGCGGAAAGGGAGGAATCACGCGACCGAATTTACCCGGCTACCGCAACGCCGACTACCTCTTCGCTTTTGATCTGCCCTCGTTGGACTGGGAAGACCATCCCGGAATGAAAGCCCGCTTGCAGGTCAGCCAATTCGCCGCGATGAGTTCGGACAGTGACCCACGCTACGTCGCCCTCGACGTTGTGGATTACAAAGAGCGCACCCCGTCCCCACGCGAGTTGGATGCCGAGGCCCGACGCAAATTGTCTCGCTTTTTCAGCCGACGCTTCGAGACCGACCCACCGGACGGGGGACCATTGCAGGACGGACCAACGGTCGCCGGCATTCCGACACACCGCTTCCGCTTCGATGGCCAAGCGCCCGAGCATGAACTGACCGGGCATGTCGTGTATTTCACGCATGAACAATTCGGCTATTGGGTTTATTACATGAATCCGCCCGGTTTCCAGGGCGAACCCGAGTGGCAAGCGGTGCTGAATGGTTTTCGCCTGCCCGGGCGCCGCCCGCGACCCGCCACGGCCCCCAGGGAGCAGCGGACTTTCTCGGGAAAGAACGTGGCAGGTTACACTC
>JAOAAM010000621.1 GCA_026418875.1 Gemmataceae bacterium
GCCCAGAAGGGGAAGGGGACCGCGGCGAGTTTGAAGCCCAAGCCGGCCAGCACCAGCACCAGGCCGAGCAACACCAGCGGGTCCAAGCCGACGAGGGTGCCGGCCCCGGCTCGCATCTGGTCTTGAATGGCAGCAGCCAGGTCGGGCAGATAACCTGTGCCGAACCGACCCGCCAGCAGGCTCATGCCATACAACATCACGCCGCTGGCCCCGCCGCCGTACACGACATATTTCAACGCCGCTTCCGAGCTGGCCTTCTTCCCTTTGAGGAAACCTGCCAAAGCATAACTCGGCAGCGAGGCCATCTCGACCGCGATAAACACCATGAGCAGATGATTGGCCGACGCCATCAACATCATGCCCAACGTCCCACCCAAAAGCAGGGTGAAAAAGTCGGCCGAGTCTTCCTCATCCACGATGCCCGTGATGAGGACCAGGCCCGTCACCAACAAGGCGAAGGCCAGCAGCATGACTCGGAGAAACGAAGTGAAGTTGTCGATGGCGAGCAGCCCCGTGAAGACTGGCTCCTTGGGCGAAAGCGACCCCAGGAGGTTCAGCGAGTCGATGCCGAACCATTGGAAAACCGTCAATGCCAGGGCGATGGCGACGGCTGCGGTGGCGACGGCACCCATGTGCAGCCGCAATCGCGGCAGCATCCGCAACACCAGCATGACGATAATCGCCGCACAAACGATCAGCTCCGGCACGAACGACGCCAGGCTATCGCTCAGGTGCGTCTGCAAATTCGGGATGACGTTGAAACCGAACATGTTGGCCGTCTTGGGTTGTTGGTCGTACTCGCGTCAATCCAGGGACGATCCGCACAACAGGATCCGGGGGTCAACCGCGGCCCGTGAGGGACACCAGGTTCTCCACCAGCCCGGTCACGCTCGGCTCCATCCACGACAACAGCAGGTAGCTCGGGAACACTCCCAAGGCGATGGCGAGAACCACCAGCGGTGCGACCGTCACCAACTCCCGCAGGTTCATGTCCTCGTAGTCCTTGTACGCTGGGTTCACGCCGAAGTAGACCCGCTGCATCGTCCACAGGATGTACGCCGCCGTGATCACTACCGTCAGGGCAGCGAGGATGGCGAACGTGCGGCTGAAGTTCCACGTACCCAGCACCACCATCACCTCGCCGACAAAGCCGCACAACCCGGGCAGGCCCAACGCGGCGAAGAAGATGATTGCACTGACCCCGCCGTACAGCGGCATCGGCTCCATCAGGCCGCGGAAGTTGTCCAAATTGCGATGGTGCGCCCGGTCGTAAATCACGCCGACCAGGAAGAACATCCCTGCCGAACTAATGCCGTGAGCCATCATCTGGAACATCGCGCCATTCATGCCCCAAGCCCAGTACTGTTCGCCGACGGTGCGTCCTTCGACCACTCGCCACGCCGCGATGCCCAGGATGACGTAACCCATGTGGCTGATCGAGCTGTACGCGACGAGCTTCTTGAAGTCGGTCTGAGCCATCGCCGCAAACGCCCCGTACACGATGTTGATGATGCCGAACAAAGCGATCCACCATGCCAGCGACGAACCCCAGATGTCGGCTTGCGTGGCCCAGGGGCAGATCGGCACCGCAATCCGCAGGATGCCATACCCGCCCAGCTTCAGCAGCACGCCCGCCAGGATCATCGAGATCGGCGTCGGGGCTTCGACGTGGGCGTCGGGCAACCAGGTGTGGAACGGGAACATCGGCAGCTTGATCGCGAAGCCGATAAACAACAGGAGGAACATCGCCACTTGGAAGCCACGGGTGAAGAATGGCTGTTCCAACTTCGACATCGCGAGCTTCTTCTGGCTCTCGTCGAGTTGGCCAATTTCCTTCTGCTCCACTGCGGTGACCTGATTGGCGTTGTTCCAAACCGGGACGTTCACCTTGATCTCATCTGTCCGTCCGGTCAGGTGCAAAAATGCCGCGGCTCCGACTCGCTTCAGCACCAGAAGGTCGAACGTGTGGGCTTCGACCTGACCCTCGCGCTCGGCTCGCCACTCGGCAAAGAACTGCGGTCCCCGGGGCGGCGTCGATCGGGGCAAGGCATCGAATGCTTTCTTGTAGGCCGCGGGTTCGATGAACGGGCTGACGTCCGTGAAGTAGAAGCCCAACATCGCGATCAGGATGAAGACGCTGCCCAGCAACGTGTACAGGAAGAATTTGATGGCGGCATACTCACGCCTTGGCCCGCCCCACACGCCGATGAGGAAGTACATCGGCAACAGCATTACTTCCCAGAAAATGTAGAAGAGGAAGAAGTCCAACGCGAGGAACGTGCCGACCATGCCCGTCTCGAGCAGCAAGAAGAGCATCAGGTAGCCTTTGACGTAGCGGTCGATCCCCCAGGAAGCGATGAGCGCGAGGAAGCTGAGGGCCGTGGTCAGCACCAGCAGCGGCATGGAGATGCCATCCACGCCGAGGAAGTATTCGATGTTGAAGCGGCGGATCCAAGGCCGCTTGCCGACGTAATCCATCGAATCGCCGGGCTGACCCGAGGCTTGCCGGGTATTCTCTGCTTCGACCCGGGCGTCCAAGCTCGCGGCCGAGCCATGCCAAGGTGCCCGATCGCCGGTGGGTGCCTGGTCGAGCAGGTTGAGGTAGTCCACCAGCATGAACAGGCTGAGGACCAAGGTGATGCCGCTGCCCAGAAGGGCAAACCAGCGCATCCCCTCCTTCCAGTCATTCGGGAAGAAGAGCAGGCCGAGGGCAAACACGCTGGGGAGGAAGATCACCAGCGTCATCAACAGCATGTCGTTGTCAAGCATGTCTCGTTCGTCCCAGGATCCCCAGCCCGTTTCCGAAGCGGCAGCACTTCGGTCGGGGCGATGCTATTGGTCGGCTCGTGCCAGGCTCAGGAAGTAGGTCAAAACCAGGAAGGTTCCCACGGCGGCCAGCACCAGGAACACGACATAATGCCGCAAGCGACCCGTCTGGATGCGACGCAATCCCGCACCCACCGCCTGCGATGCGGCAGCCACCGCATTGGCGACCCGATCGATCGCTCCCTGGTCGAAGATCCCGTGCCCCTTGGCGACAGCGACGGCCGCTCGGCCCGTGCCGTCCACCACGCCGTCGATCCCCTTGGCATCGACCAGGCGGCACCAGTTCGCCACCACCAGCGCCGGGCGCACCAGCAGGGCACTATACAACTCGTCGAAGTACCACTTCCGCTCGAACAACCGGTACAGCGGCGCGAATTGCTCTTTCGTGTCGGCAGCGTCCAAGGTGCGGAAGTGGTAAACCAGGAATGCGAAGATCACGCCGATCGCGGCTGCGAAAAATGCCAGGAACCCCGCCGCCGGATGGACCCAACCATCGTGGTCATGCACCAGCGACTCGACGACGGAGAGGTCCGCCGTCACCGCAGCCGGCTGGGCCGCATGCAGGACTTTCCCCAGGAAACTGTCGTGAGCGCTCCAGACCGGCCAACCCCACGCCACGATCACGCTGAAAATCGCCAACACGATCAACGGGATGGTCATGATCCTCGGCGACTCGTGAGCATGTTCGTAGACGTGGTGGTCCTTCGGCTCGCCGGTGAAGGTGAGGAACCACATGCGGAACATGTAGAAGCAGGTGATGCCGGCCGTGATCAGCGGCAAGGCCAACAGCAACAGATGTTGAGGATAGACAGCGGCAAAGCCCAATCCCTGGGCAATGATCGCGTCCTTGCTGTACCAGCCGCTGAACAAAGGCGTCCCGGCGATGGCCAGCACGCCGACCAACATGGTCACGGCAGTGACGGGCATTTTCGTCAGCAACCCGCCCATCTTCCGCATGTCTTGCTCATGGTGGCAACCAAAGATGACGCTGCCCGACCCGAGGAAGAGCAGGGCTTTGAAGAAGGCGTGCGTCAGCAGGTGCAGCAAGCCAGCCACCCAGCCGCCGATACCCAAGGCCAACATCATGTAGCCCAGTTGGCTGACGGTGGAATAAGCGAGCACTTTCTTGATGTCGTTCATGACGATGGCGATGGTCGCCGCCACGAACAGCGTGATGCCCCCGGTGTAGGCGATCACCATGCGGGCTTCCGGCGTGAACAAGGGGAAGGCTCGGCCGACCAGGTACACGCCGGCGGCCACCATCGTCGCCGCGTGGATCAACGCGCTGACCGGTGTCGGGCCTTCCATCGCATCCGGCAACCAGACGTGCAGCGGAAATTGCGCCGACTTGCCCACGCAGCCGAGGAAAATCCCCAACCCGGCGATGGTCAGCATGAAGTAGGGGATCACGCCGTACCGATCTATCCTCCCGCCACGGACTCGAATCTCCTGATTCTGCTCCTCTTGGTTGCCGATGCCGTGCCAATGGCTCGACATGGGGAACAGCGCCACGTGCGAACCGGAGCCGTCCGGCGTCCAGCGGTACAACTGTCGGCCATCCGCACTCGGTTCCCCTTCGGGCTGCAAGCGAACCAATTGGCCGTGCAACGCATAATGCTCGTTGTGGGCGTCCGATTGCGGAGCGCGAACTCGCTGCGTGAGATCCTGAAAATTCAGCGTCCCCACGTAAGTCCACAAAATCAGCATGCCAATGATAAACCCGGCATCGCCGACCCGGTTCGTGATGAACGCCTTGTTCGCCGCATTGCTGGCGCTCTGCCTCTCGTAATAAAACCCGATCAGCAAGAACGAGCACACACCCACCAATTCCCAACTCACGAAGACTTGGAAGAGGTTGTCGGCAAGCACCAAGTTGAGCATCGAAAAACAGAAAAGCGACAGGTACATAAAGAAGCGGCTGTACCGTCCCCGTCGATGCAGATGCTCGCCGCTGGGCAAGTGGACTTGATGATCGACCACCGGGGTATCCAACTCTTCGCGCATGTACCCCGCGGAGAAGAGGTGGATCAAGGTGGCGATGAACGTGACCATGGCGAACATGACCGCCGCCAGATGGTCGATACGGTAACCCAGTTGCAATTCCAGACCGATCCGCTTGTCGACCTCGGGCCGCAACGAGCCGACTCGGGCGAAGGTGATCCGCTCCGCCCAAGCGTCATCGACATGTTCGACGATGGCCGAGTGGTCGTGTTCTTTCTCGGCGGGTTTATCGCCGGCTTTGTTACCGTGGTCGTCGGCATGACCATGATCGTCGTGGTGGCCGGCGGCGTGGGCATGACCGTGGCTGTCACTCACCGGGTGGGTTTGCAAGAACCAGACCAAGCCGACCAGGCACAACACGCACGACAGGGCGATGGCTGTCGTCGCGACGTAGGCTCCGATCGTATTGGGGCGATCACCGCCGCACAGTTGATAGATCGTCCGCCCCAGCCCGCTCTCTCGATAGGGTCGGGCCGCATTCCGAATCGCTCCGAGGAGGAGCAGGAGAAAGAACGATGCCAGCGGCAGCAGGGTGGCGACGACGTAGAGTCGGCCAGGATGTTCGACAAAGTCCATTGGCTTTTTCGTTCCTCCCGCCGAATTCGTGACAGCAGACGCCCCGAATCAGACTCAGCCTTTCAACTGTTCCGCGATGTCCACGTCCACGCTGGTGTAGTTGTTGTAAAAGTTCAGCACGATGGCCAAGGCGATCGCCGCTTCGGCAGCGGCCATAACGATGACGAACAGGGCGAAGATCTGCCCCTCGACGCGGAATGTCGGATTGAACCAGGAGAAGGCCATGAAATTCACGTTGGCCCCGTTCAACACCAATTCGACGCCGATCAGCACGCCGATCGCGTTCCGCTTGGTGGCCATGCACAACGCACCACACACAAACAGCAACGCGCCCAAGAGCAGATAGGCACTCAAACCGGGGTCGCTCATCCGCCGACTCCTTCAGGCATCCGCGAGGTCCGCCGACGGGCACGGGCCAGGTACGCCGCACCCACGAGGACAACGACCAGATGCACGGAGACGATTTCAAAGGGCAAAATGTAGGAAACGCGCGTGTAGCCCCGCTGCGCTGCCAGTACGGTTCGCGGCTGGACCTCGCGGATGCCGGTCAGGGCTTGGCCGAGCACGATCACATTCGCGCTGGAGCGCTCGTCCACCGGTTCGGGGTACTCGCCGGTCCAGGCGGTCAACAGCGTGCTCACGGCCAACACGGCATACAACGCCACCCCGACGATCAACGAGACCGCCCAGTCGCCCGCCCCGGCTTTCATGTTGACGAACGGCCCCTGCGCCGTCAGCATCACGCCGAACACCACCAGCACCAGCGTACCGCCGACGTACACGATCAACTGGGTTGCCCCGATGAAATCCGAACCGAGCAAGAAGTAGATCCCTGCGGTACCGGCGAGGGTGAACAGCAACCAGGCCGCTGCACGCACAATGTTTTGCGTCAGCACGACCATGATGGCGGACAATCCCGTCAATGCCGCGATCGTCCAGAAGAGAAACTGCGTCAGGGTCATTGGCTCGTCCGATGGTCTGGAAGGAAACCCATGATCGCCGTCGCCCCCTCCCGGCCAACCGTCTCGCCCCGGGGCGGGATCCGGCACCCTCTCTCACCGAGCGCCGACCAATTCGCCGGGCATCTTCGGCGGCGTCCGCGCCCATCCCGTCACCCCTGGGGGCGCCTGGCTGGGGGTCCGCCACAGCTTCGCCAGCCACAGCACGATCACGACGGCCAGCAACGCCGCGACGCCGTACCGCCACGACATCGCCACGATCGGCTGCCGACCCAACGTCAACTCCCAGACCGACACCGCCAGCAACAGGAAGCAGCTAATGGGCGTGAGGTACTTCAGGCAGGTCATCATCACCTGGACAATCCGCAGGCGGGGCAACGTCCAGCGGACCCACATCATGATGAAGACACCAACCCAGCCCTTCAGAATGAACACGGTCACATTCAGGGCATTGCCGAGCAGCCAGCCCACCCAGGATGGGTCGTCGGCGGAGCCCATCTGGACTGCCAGCCAAACCGAGGGATCTACGGGCAACAATCCGCTATGCCAACCTCCAAGCCACAGCGACGCCGCGATGGCACTAATGGCGAACATGCTGCCGTATTCGGCCATGAAGAACAGCAACCAGCGGAAACCGGAGTACTCGGTGTGGAAGCCGGCAACCAATTCGCTCTCGGCTTCCGCAAGGTCGAAGGGGGCGCGTTTGCAGCTCGACATGCCGCAAATGAAGAACACACAGCAGGCGGCGAAGTTGAATGGATCGTGGAACAGATGCCACTGCCAGAAGAAGCCCTCTTGCTGGCGGATCACCTCCATCAAATTGAGCGACCCGGCGACGATGATGCCGACAATCACGCACAACGACCGGGGCACTTCGTAGCTAACCACCTGGGCCGACTCACGGATGCCGCCGAACAATGCCCATTTGCTGCCCGAGCCGTAGCCCGCCATGATCACGCCGAAAACTTCGCTCGACAAAGCGGCGAGGATGAAGAAGACGGCGATGCCCAATTCCCGGCCAACCAGTCCGTTGCCGAATGGCAAGGCGAGGAAAGCCGCGAAGGTGCCGGCCAGTGCCAGGTAAGGTGCTAGACGGAAGAGGAACTGGTCCGCCGCCGCCGGGATCGTGTCTTCTTTGCACAGCAGTTTGATGCCATCGGCGATGGTTTGCAACCAGCCGAACTTGCCGCCGACTCGGGTCGGCCCCAAGCGATCCTGGATACGGCCGGAAACTTTGCGCTCCAGCCAGACGAAGAAGATCGCCGAGACCAACATAAATCCCATCAGGACGTTGA
>JAOAAM010000635.1 GCA_026418875.1 Gemmataceae bacterium
CCGCTGACGCTGGAACTAAACTTGCAGCGCTTGCCGGAGCATTTCCGTTCGCCCTCCATCGCGTTGCTCTTGTTGGTCATTCGTGACTTGGCCAATGACCGACTGCCGCTCGGTTTCGCCACGCATCGTGGCATGGGGACAGTCCAAGTGACCGGGATCGAGATTTGCGGACACGACCTCGACTCCGAGATGGACCAAGTGTGCGACATCCGGCTACAGAATGGCCGTCTTTCGCATCTTCCTGAATCGTTAAACGCGGCTTGGAATCAATGGGTCCGGCAGAATCAGGGGGTACCCGGATGAGTGTCGCACTCTTCGTCTACACTCGGCAGAATGTCCAGCTTCAGGAAGCTCTTTCAGTATTTGCTGGTCTGGCTGGAGAAAATCGCGCCACGGCGATCCTATACTCGCCCCGACATTGCGAATTGGCAATCCTTACTCGTGGGGAATTGCAAAACGCTGAGGGACAGGCCGTTTCGCTGAACTACGTGTTCGAGGCCCGCATCTTTCACGAGGCAGCGGAACTACGCTGGTTGAACGACCCCAGCCCCGAGAAGCGCCATCGAGCCGTTATTTTAACGGAACAGGACGTCAGCCCGTATCTCGAGGGGTGGAATCGTGAGAAAGCAAATGACGTTATCGACAAGTTAGAACAAACTTATTTGCTCTGGGGCGAGGGAACTGGCCGCGCCGTGAACGACGGTTGGAGTGAGCTTGCGACAGCCCGCCTCGGCGGACTTAAGGTTCCCGTGAGCGGTGTCGGCAAGAAGGATTTTGTCTTGCTTCATAGCGTGGAGTACATCGTCGAGGCCGAGCATGGCAATGCGATCGTTTTCGACGAACGCATGGTGAAACTGGAGGTGGCTCGTGGCTGACCCGTTGCGTGGAAAATTGGTTTGGCAAGGTACCGGCGAGAAGCGAGTGCGTCGAGTGATCTTTCCAACCAAGAAGGGGATGTCGATCCCGACTCCGTTCGACGCCGACCAGCTTGCCGCCTCGTTACGTGGCCGCACCGAGGACGAGATTGAAGTCGATTTGGAATTGCAAGGTGGCAAACCGGTCCGAATTCGTCCGGTGGGAGAGCCATTCGTCGCGGGTTTCAGTCCGCCGCCCGCTGCACCGCCGAGATCGTCTCAGCCACAACGCGGCCCACACCGAGGAGGTCAGCCGAGGAGGGCCCCGCAAGCCCAATCCAATTCTCAAACGTACAATCGAAACCAACATTTGACTCCTGCTTTCCACAACCCTTACAACTTCGTGCCCGCCCCACCCAGAAAAACCAACCACCCGGAGTTGGGAGACCACGAACCGATTGGCCATCACGTCTTGCACCCCGATCGCTACACCGGAGTGATTCGCGTCAAGATGCGGGCCGTCACGCCGCTGCTAATCCCCGATGCGGCCAACGCCGTGGATGTTGGCGACGAACACATGAGCTTCCCCGTTCGATTGGATGCCGACGGCAAACCGTACATTCCGCCCACCTCTGTTAAAGGCATGATCCGCTCGGCTTATGAGGCGATTACGAACTCGCGCCTGGCGGTGTTTCCGGGGACCGAGGCGAGTGGCCGTCGGAATGCGACGGGTCACGGCATGAGGTTGGCATTTCGGCGCCCGGCCCGTGTTGAGGTCGTCCCCGCGCGCGTCGAGCTTCGTGATGATCACCAGTTGATTCTTCGTATCTTATCGCAGTTGTGGCTTAAATCGGCAGCGAAATTGCCTCGTTATGTTCAAAAGCCTTTACGCAATCAACTAACGCGAAAAGGCGAGGCGACTGCGGCCCTCCGCTACCCTGACAAGACCTTGCCGCAACATGGCGACCATGTGCGGGTTCGTGTTGAGCGAAATGGCAGAGTTTTACAAATTAAGAAATTTGACCAATCCTCACCCGCGGATGGCGATGAAGGCTGGGTTTTGATTACCGAGCCTAACATTGGGAATAAGAAATATGAGCGAGTGTACGTCATCTCTGATAAAGACAAACTGTTGGAATTCCGAGGTGATGCGGCAATTCGTATCGAAAGGATGTGGACAGAGTTGATTTTGAATTATCAGCAAACTCATGAGAAGGATCTCGAGCAACGGAAAAGTCGCGGGAAATCGCCGAGCGATTATCTGGGTGAAAAACCTGGTCAGACCGCTTGGTCGCGGCATGTGTGGGATAAAAACGAGTATTCAATGCTGAAAGAGGGCACTCTGTGCTACGTCCGACTTTCCGGAAACCTGGTCGATGGCATTTATCCCGTGAGCATCTCCCGGGATCTTTTCCCGGTGTCACCGTTGTCGTTGCTGCCCCCGTCGCTTCGACCGGCCAACTCGCGATCGCAACTATCTCCAGCTGATCGAGTCTTTGGCTGGGTGAATCAGGAAGGCCACGGAGCATACAAAGGCAACGTCCGCATCGGGCCGGTGACGTGCGTCACGCCGAAGGAGCATGCGATCGAGAAGTTCGGCACGCCTGGCTTGCCGCTAGCTATTCTGGGGGCTCCCAAGCCCCAACAGGCTCGCTTCTACGTTGCCGCTTCGCCGAATGGTGAAGCCCAAGGAAACGGGTTGAGCAAGGAACAAGCCGGTTACTCGCCCGGAAAAGGTCTGCGTGGCCGGAAGGTCTACCCGCATCACAACGGCTTGCCCGCTGATTATTGGGATAACCCAATGGCGGATCGCACCCAGCAAGCCGTCAGCGGTCGCTACCAAGAATACCGCCGACCCACCCTGGGTGGGCAGGAACAGCGTGACAACCAGAACCGTTCGATCCAAGGTTGGGTCAAGCCGGGCACGGAGTTCACCTTTGATATTCATGTGACGAACTTGTCGAAGGTCGAACTGGGGGCGTTGCTCTGGTTGCTCCACTTGCCGCCCAATCATTATCATCGCTTCGGTGGCGGGAAGCCGCTCGGCTTCGGCAGCGTGCGCATTGAAATCGACTCGGAAAATACGCATCTCCTTGATGGTGAGGGCTGGAGGACAATTTACTCCGACCTGGAGGGGGAGACCCCGGACTCAACGGACATCGACGGTGCGATTCAAGCGTTCCGGGAGACCCTGAGAGCAGTTTACGGAAGGGCGAACGAACCCTTCGAGCAAATATCGTTCATTGCCGCATTTCTACGCATGGCTTCCGGTCATCCTGACGACCTGCCAACGCACTATCCACGGGCAAGGCAGGAAGGACAGGGCGACCCCGTGCCGCCGCACCCCGAGGGGAAGGCGTACGAATGGTTTGTCGAGAATGACCGCGAAGGTCGAAACGGTGGCCCCGCCGTCGCGCTGCCTGACTTGGCAACCGATTCTGGTTTGCCAATGCTAGGTGCATCCGCACGGAGAGTGCAGCGCTAAGTCAAATGCAATCCCTCCCATCGTCCGCCCGATGGATGACGTAGCGAGCTTTGGGGAAGGCGAAATTCTTCAGAAGGCGGTCATGGACGGGCGGCTCCCTCTGCCGCAAGCACATCGGCCTTCAGCGCGAGAGCGACCTCACACAATTGCAGGTACGCCTTGGCCAAGGCCGTGTTGCCTGGGTTCCTCGCTGTCTCCTCCTTGACGCGTTCAAGCGCCTCTTCTACGGACTTCAGAGCGGCCCGTTTCCTCTCGACATCCGCAGGTCGGACGATTCCCGCGGGGTTTGGTGCCGATGGCGGCGCGTTGGATCCGGCCGTCACTGCCGCCTTTGGCTCCACGGCCTCTACCGTCGAGACCGGTGGATCGCTGGGTAAGGGCACGGGCACCACCACCGCTGTGGTCGGCGCGGAATCATTCATTGGCAGCGACAGAGTTGAAGACGGACCTCCCGTCGCTGGCCAGGCTTGCAAATGACCTGACCAATCACCCGTGATGACTTTGCTTTTGTCATGCGTGCTAGCCAAGCGAGTGATGATGTCGGTGCACTGTCCGATTTCCGCTTTCAAATCTCCCTTCGCAGTCCACAGCCTCACCCGTTGATCACGGCCCGCTGAGAAGATTTCATTGGAGGATGCCCGGGAGATGGCTGTGACGCCAGAGTCGTGAGAAACCCAGCGTTCCATCTCATGCCCCGAGTGCATGTCCCAAACGCGGACGGTCCCGTCTTCGCTTGCGGAGATCAGGCGGTCGGAATCGTCCTGCCAAACCAAACCCGTAATCGCTTTCGTATGGCCACGCAAGTTCCAGAACTCTTTGCCGCTCTTCGCCTCCCAAACGTACAGTCCGCCAAAACGATCGCCCGCGGCCAGCAGCAGTCCGTCGGGGGAAAACGTTACTGCGGTCACCCAGTCGGTGTTCTTGCGGTGGTTGTGCAGCACCTTCCCCTCGGGCAGGGAAATCACCCGGACTACCCGGCTGGGACCGCCGATCGCGATGGCTGATCGATCCGGAGTAATGTCAAGTGTCAGGACGGCATCCGTCTCGTCATTCCAAGTGAAAATTCGTTTCCACGAGCCGACCTCGAAGCCCACGACCGCGCCCGATTGCCCGCCAATCCCCCCGGCGACGAATAGCCACTGCCCATCGCCCGAGAAGCGGATCGCCTGGACCTCACCCTCGGGGAATTGGAGTGCGCCGAGTGGTTTCGATTCGGTCAAGTCCAGCAGCAGAACTTGTTTCAGCCCGGGGACGGCGGCAAGCGGAGCGTTTGGCGAGGTTGCCAAGGCCGTGATCGGAGTGAGCCTTGGCAACGGGGTAGGTCGAGTAAGTCCGGCGGTTTCCGAAACGTTGGCATTCGACGACGGGAGTGCTTTGCCGATTGCCTTCGCGGGAGCTGCGCTCGGCTTTTCCAGAAGCCCCCCCTCGATCCACCTCGCCAAAGTGTCGATCTCGCGCTGTGGGATCTTGGGCTTGTTCGGCGGCATCTTCGGATCATCAAGATGGGCAGCGAGAGTGTACAGCAAACTTTCCTCAGGCTTGCCGGGAATCACGACTTTGCCGGAGACGCCCCCGGTCATCAGGCCGGAGAAGCTGGTCAAATCTAAATCGCCGCGTGGCCGCTCCTCGTTGTGGCATGCAACACAATGTTTGCGGAGAATCGGCTTGACATTGGTCTCGAAAGTCACGGCGGGATTCGCCGGCGGCTGGGCGAACGCCACACTTGCCCACAAGACGAAGAGCCAAGTCGCAATGCGGTTCATCACGTACCCGCAACCTCGCTGTTAGTGGTTGAACAAGAATTCGTTGGTGTTCAGCAAAGCCCAAAATAAGTCGGAAAGTTCCCGCTCCAAATCTTGGGCCTGAGCGAGTCGCCGCGAGATTCTCTCGGCCTCGGCCGGTGTCGGTAATCGCCCCAAACAGCGGACGTACAACTCCGCGGCCACCTTTCCCGGATCGCCTTTTTCCCGGAGCAACCGCGGTACGACCTGTCCCTCGGCGATCTTGCCGTTGGTCGTGTCGCCATTCAGCAGATGAAGGGCCTGAGAGAGTGTCGGCGTCGTTTTCACCTCGCAGCTACAGGGGGTATTCCGGTTCGCGCGGCCGAAGGTCGTCAAAAAGTAATGCAGGGTTCGGCCGTCCGGGACTTGGACGGCTCGACCACCCAGCGGCAAACCAGGCAATCGGCTCGTCGTCTCCGTGACCTGATCGATACAATCGAGCAGCACCTCGGCTCGCATTCGCCGAACACGTTGCCGCGAGAAGTTTCGCTCATCGCGCTCGTTCGTCGGATTGCTCTGCGTGGAAAGCTGGTAGGTCCGACTCAAGCAAATCTCGCGTGCCAATTTTCGGACATCGAAACCGTACTCAGTAGCCTTGCGGGCCAGGTAATCGAGTAATTCCGGGTTGCTGGGTGGATTGCTCAAGCGCATGTCGTCCACGGGTTCGACGATTCCTCGGCCGAAGAAGTGCGCCCAAACGATGTTGGCGAAATTGCGGGCGAAAGCTAGATTCTCTGGGCTGACAAGCCAATTTGCGAGCACGGCTCGGTAGTCTTGACCGGGGGCAATTTCGGGAACTTCTCCGCCGAGGAATTTCGGTCGGACCGGCCGATCGCCGACCGGGTGCCGCATATCCCCACGGCCCGAATTAAAGACGGTCAACTCCCGGGGATCCTGCGCATTCTTGTAACCGACCTGAGCGAAGAACGCGGCAAACCCGTAGTAGTCGTCCATCGTCCAGCGGTCAAAGGGGTGGTTGTGGCATTGGGCGCATTGGATTCGGGTGCCGAGGAAGACCTGGGCCACGTTCTCGGCAAGGAGTTGCGGCGACGTCTCGGTTTGGAAATAGTGGACGGCGGGATTCTCGAATGTGCCGCCGTTGGCCGGCAGCAACTCTCGAACAATCTGATCCAAAGTGGCTCCCGCTCGCACCCTCTCCCGGAGCCATTGGTCGTATCGTTGCAACCCCTTCGGCGTGATCCCATTGATGGTTCGGATTTGCAAGAGTTCGGCCCACTTCATCGCCCAAATGTCCAAGAACTCGGGCCGACCGAGAAGCGAATCGATGAGTTTCTCACGCTTTTTCGGATCCGGGTCCGCCAAGAACTTCTCGCGCTCCACACTTGTCGGCAACAGGCCGATCAGGTCGATCGTGACGCGGCGGAGGAACGTCTCGTCGCTGCACAACTCCGAGGGCACGACGTGAAGTTTGTTCAGCTTCGCGTGAACGTGGACATCGATGTCGTTGAATGCCGGCGTTTGCGGATCGGTGAATGGCGTCCCGGGACGAACAATCACTGCCGTGCCTTCCGTGAACTCGTCGAAGCGGGCGAGGATAAATGCCTCGCCAGGACCCCTGCTGGTGATGTACCCCGATTCGTGGACGGTAGCGGCCGAGTCATTGTTGCCAACGAAGACCGCGAAACGAGTGACGTCGCGATCGCTGCCGTCGCTGTAACGGGCACGAACCACGATTCGGTGCGAGGGGCCGGGTCGAGCGAAAACGACGCTCTTCGGATACACTTCGATACCGACGGGTCGCGGCGTGTCATCCGGGTCGCGCGGGGCGCCCGCTTCCAGCCAACGAAGAAGTATCTGATGGCTCTCGCTTCGCGGGTCGATTCGTTGCCCGCCAGTGTGGGGCACGCGGCCGAGGGCTTTGTTCACGAGGAGGCAGTCATCGGGTGCAACAAGGTTGATCCGCCGACCCACTTGCTCTCGAGTGATGCGTAGATAATCGCCGGCGGGATCGTAGCCGAACAGTGACAACCGGAAGCCGTCTTTACCCGCCGCAGCACCGTGGCACTTCCCGCTGTTACAACCCGCCCGGGTCAACACTGGTAACACATCGTTGCGAAATCGTAGCGGTTCAGCCGTGTTGGGGCGTCGAACCGTCACTGGAATCTCCGCAGACAGGCCGCCGAAGGTGACGGTTAATCGGGTCTTCCCCTCCGCCAAGGGCGCGAGGAACCCGTTACTCGCCGTCGCAATCGGCTGCTCGAATTGCAAACTTGCTTGCGTTGTCACATCCTGGGTGCTGCCGTCCGCAAACTCGGCTTGCACCACCAAGCCCTGTCGATCCCTCGCATCCGAGAGTTCGATCTCGGATGGCGATACGATCAATTTCGTCGGCGTCGAGTCGGCCAGTGCCGTGGCAGCCAGACCAATGGCCGTGAGCCACGTTGACCACAAGCAGAGTCGAATCATTGCAAATCACCTCGGTCCCGGTCGCTCTTCCGCCTAGATGGTGGGCGGTCGGTCTCTCAGGGCTTGTTCGGTTCGGTCTTACTCTGTTGCAAGCGGAGGATGTCCGAGGGGCTGAGCGCTCTTCCGTCGGCGCTGGTCCGGGCGCTCCCCGGTGCCTCCACCCGCAAGATACCCCCACGACCCACTCGATACAGCACTTTGTGACCGGCGACCTCACCGGAAAGCTCGCAAACCAGTGTGTCCACAACGCCGCGCGGAGTGTCGGGGTCGAGATGGACAGGTATGTCGATGCGGACGGTGCCTGGGCCGACGTTCACCGTTTCGGCTCGGGCCCGCGCCGGCAAGCCGTCCAAAGTCGCGGTGAATGAAGCGGTCGTCGGTTTGTCCAAGGTGCAGGTCACGTGAACAGTCTTTCCAGGCTCGGCAACCGCTTGGTCGATCCGGCCGGACATCCCAGCGGTGACGACCTTGATCTCCGCACGCGCTGACGCCACGGCGGGAAGCTCCGCATTTTGCAACCGGGATCGACGGGATCGTCCCTGCCCAGCGTTCATGCC